>CAIKBD010000309.1 GCA_903825565.1 uncultured Anaerolineales bacterium
CGTGCCCGCGCCGGTCGCGCGTCCCAGCGCGCCGCCCGCGAATGTGATTCTGCCGCCGGCGCAAGTTCCGCCGCCTGCCATCGAACCCGCGCCCGCGCCGGTCGCGCGTCCCAGCGCGCCGCCCGCGAATGTGATTCTGCCGCCGGCGCAAGTCCCGCCGCCCGCCGTCGAACCCGCGCCCGCGCCGGTCGCACGTCCGAGCGCGCCGCCCGCGAATGTGATTCTGCCGCCGGCGCAAGTCCCGCCGCCCGCCGTCGAACCCGCGCCGCCGAGTGTTGCGCCGGCGCAATTCCTGCCGGACGATACTTTGGTGCTCAAGATTCAACGGCAAGCGAGCGAATCCACCGAGCAACCCTCTGCGCCGATCATTCCACTCGCGCCTTCGATTCAAGCCGCGATGCAAATGGTCACGCAAGCGAACGAGCCGGCGTCCACTCCGCCGGCACAAATCACACCGCCGGTTGTGCCTCCGCCGGCACCGATCATTCCGCCAGCGCAAATCGCGTCGCCGGTTGCGCCTCCGCCGGCTCCGGCCAGCGCGCCGAGTGCGCCGTTGCCCGGGACACAAATGGAAGTGGATGATACGCCCTCGGCGATTGGACGCCGCGTGCACGTGGACAGTTTGCCCGGCGAGCGAATGATCGCTGGCACGTTGCCGCGCGCCGGGTTAGCCATCACGATTCAAGACCCGTACGGGAATCAAACCATCGCGTTTAGCGGAAGCGCGCCCCATTATGGCGCAGGCGGATTCGAGACGATGGTTGCCGAGGATGGCACGTACCTCGTCACGATTGGCGGACGCGTGATCGAGGTGAACGTGCAAGGCGAAACCGCGTTCATTCACGCCGATTGAGTGACAAACCGAAAAATGCAAAACCCGCCGAAGGGATCGGCGGGTTTTATTTTGCGGAAAGCCACGCGACGATGGCGGGCGTCAGATCGGTGAGCGCGTGAATGTGCGCGGCGAGGCACGCGTGTTCCGCGCCGATCAGCACGGTGGGCACCGGGTTGCGCGTGTGCCCCTTTGCCCAGTCTTCGATGTTGCCGTGATCGCTCGTCGTGATCACCATCAAGTCGTCGCGCATTTCGTCGAGCACGCCCGCCAAGAGTTGATCCACTTCGGCGAGGATGCGCGCCGTGTAACTGGGATCCGCCTTGTGCCCTGCCGCGTCGGTGAGAAAATATTCAAACACCGTCAGATCGTTTTCGTGTGCGAGCCGCGCGAGGTTTGCGCCGGCGGTGTGCGCCGTGATCAGCGGCACATCCGCGCCGTGCTCGCGCCACAACGCGTTCGTCACAAATGTGCTGACCGCGCGCCCGGCGCGCAAATCGTTCAGGTCGCGGTAACGTACGTTCGCCGCGTGAACCGCGTGCGCAGTCGCCGAACGCCGTGCCTTGTTGCGCGCCAGCCGCTCGAAGAAAATCGGCGGGTAGGCGTTGGCGAACGCGACACGGCGATTCGCGGCGACCAGTTGTTGAAAGAGGTTTGCGCCCGCCAAAATTTCGCGGAGCGCGGCGTTGGGGTACGGTCCCAAGTGCTCGCCGAGCACACGCGGTGCATTGATGCCGGTAAAGAGCGCGGTCTGCCCGGTCGCACTCTGCGGCACGCCGGGAACACCCAGGGTCGCATCGGTGGGCACGAGTGTAGCCCGCGCGGAATGATAATGCCCGTTCGCATTTGTCGGGACGCCGCCGCCGACTAGCTCGCGCCAGGTCGGCATCGGCGCGGTAAGAAACGGATTGCGCGCCGGATCGTCCGCGCCAAGCCCCCAGCCATCGAAAAAGAGGAGTAGGATTCGCATCGCTAGACTGACGCGGCGCGGCGGTGGTGCGCGCGCGCATTCGGTGCGCGGCAGAAAAAGTTCGAGTCAACAGCCATTCGGGTTTTCCGATTTCCAAATTTGGTTTTTCGATTATAGCCCAAACCGGCGCGCGACGCGTTAAAGTTTCGCTAGAAGAGTCCAACTTTTCCTATTGCCTCATTTTGACGGACAGTGCTATAATGTAAGCGATGAAATCTTTGGCGCTACGATGCACGTTATTGCTGATTAGTTTGGTGTGGATCGGCGGCGGCGGCGCAAACGCGCAAACGCTCGACGCGCCGGCGCTGGCACGCATCGCGGTGACGGATGCGGCGTTGCCCAACTTGCCGGTCTATGCCCAGTTGCGCGACGCCGCCGGCAATGATTACGTTTTGGTGATCGCTTCACTCGCGCGGCTCCAAGCGGTCAACATGGCGTACCGTGTGTTGGACACAAACGCCGTCGCCGCCGAATACCTCCTCGCGCGCGAACGACGTCCGGGTGCGCGCGCCGCGGCGGCGCAACACGTGACGATCTTGCACGACGACGGCAAGCAGATCGTCGCCCGCGCGACACCCGCGCAAGCCGACGCGTTGAGCGCGCTGGGCTTGGCGTTACAACGCTTGGACGCGCCGCTGATCGTGCGCCCGCCGACGCAACGGATCGCCGCCACAAGCGCAACCGCCATCCCCGATCCAACAATTGCAACGATGATCGCCCAAGTGCAATCCAGCACCGCCACGGATTACGTGCGCCGGTTGAGCGGCGAAACACCCGTGACAATTGGCGGCGCGCCGTACACCATCGCCACGCGGCACACCACCACCAGCGGCGGCGTGCCGAGCCAATACGCGACCCAGTATGTCTCTGAATTTTTGCAGGCGCGCGGCTTGAGCGTCAGTTATCACAACTGGAACGCGTGCGGCATTTCGGGACGCAACGTGATCGGGCAAAAAACCGGCGCGCAAGTACCGAACGAGATCGTGCTAGTCGTCGCGCACTTGGACGACATGCCGAGTGGCGCGCTCGCGCCCGGCGCGGATGACAACGCCAGCGGCTCCGTTGGCGTGATGCTCGCGGCGGAAATTTTGACGCCGTACGCGTTTCGGCGCACGTTGCGCTTTGTCTTTTTCACCGGCGAAGAGCAGGGCTTGTGCGGTAGCGCGGCGTATGCCAGCGCGGTTGCCGGGGCAGGCGAAAACATCGTCGCCGTGTACAACATGGACATGATCGCTTGGGACAATACGAATGGTCCCACGTTGCGCCTGCACACCCGCGTCACCAGCCACCCCAGTTATGCCGCCGATCTCGCCATCGCCAATCTATTCGTCAGCGTCGTCAACAATTATGGTTTGAGCGGCGCCCTCTCGCCGATCATCGCCGCCGACAGCGAAAGTTACAGCGATCACGCGTCGTTTTGGAACAGGGGGTACGCCGCCATCCTCGCCATCGAAGACGACTGGAACGATTTCAACGCGTACTATCACTCGACGAATGATCGCGTCGCGGCGATCAACGCAACGTATTTTACCAACTATCTCAAAGCATCCATCGGCACCGCCGCACATCTGGCAGATTACGCGGCGGGCACCGGCACAGTGCAAGGTAGCGCGACCGACACTGCCACCACATTGCCGCTGGCGGATGCGACCGTGCAGGCAAACGTTGGCAGCATCCTGATCGCTTCGGGACGCACGAATGGTAGCGGCGCGTATGCGCTGACCTTGCCGGTGGGAACGTACAATCTCACGGCTGCCGCGCCGCGCTATGTCTTTCAAACGTTAAGCAGCGTCACCGTGATCAGCGGCACGACGGTCACGCGCAACTTTGCCTTGCCGCCGGCGAGCGCAATCCTGTTCGTGCCGCGCGTCGCCAAGTTTGGCAACTGAGGGCAACCGGGCATGGCTGATAATCCATTTCGCGCGAGCGGACGCGTCGTCGGCGATGATTTTTTCGGGCGCACCGAAACAATTCGCGCGGTGGTGCATCACCTGCGCGGCAAATCCAACGTGGCGATTTGCGCGCCCGCGCGTACCGGCAAATCCTCCTTGCTCACCGTCTTGTTTCGCAACTATCGGCGCGCGGAACCGGACGCGCTCACCTGGTTTGTGGATTTAGCCAATCTCAATGCTCTGCCCGAATTGATCGCGGAATTTTTCTACGCGATGCGCTTGCCCGAAACGAATTACACCCTGCGCGAATTTGCGCGCCACTTGAAAACCTGGGATCACCGGCTTGTCATTTTCCTCGACAACGCGGAACGGTTCGCCGCGCCGCCGTTCAACGAAGAAGCATTCTTTGCGCTGCTGGCATCGCACATGCCAACGCAACACATTTCCTTGTGCGCCACCACCACCTTGCCCCCCGAAACCCTGTTCACCAACCGCATCGGCTTGCCGTTGCACAGTTATTTCGTATCATGCGACTTGCCGCCGTTCTCGCCCGCCGAGTGCACCCAATTCATTCAGCAAAAACTACAATGGACAGGCGTCGTCTTTGGTGAAGAAGATATTTTCGATTTGATCGAAACGAGCGGTGGGCAACCGGCGGAACTGCAACGCCTCGCCGCTGAACTCTATCGCAAGCGAACGGGCAACCGCCCTGCCGAGACCGGCCCCAAAAAATCCATCGCCTTGCGTCAACCCACCCGCCGCCGCCGTTTGCTCTAACCCCCCCGCGCGTGCCGGATCATTAAACATTTGGAGGTGCCATGTCCCCCTGGCAACGCAAGTGGCTCGGTTTGTGCGCGCTTCTCGGTATGTTGACTTGGGCGGTAGTGACCGCCCACTCGTCTCCACTCTCCGACTGGGATTCCGCACGCGCATCACTGCCCGGCGCGGCGCATGCCGATACCTTCACCTTTCTGCCATTCATCACCCGCGCCGATGGCGCGCCGGTGGTTGACACGCGCCGTCCCTGGCGCGACACGACCACCGGCATTCACGTCTTTAACGATCAACTCGCGTCGGCGCTGAGCGACGCCCAGTGGCAGTTCGCCGCGACGCATTACGTCGGCACGCAAAAAATGACGCGCGCCAATGCGGATCGCCTGCGCGCGCTCAATCCCAATTTTTTGATCTTGCACTATCGCCTGGGACACGGGCTGGGTTATCGCGCGATCACCGGCGGGTGTAGCCCCACCGGCGATTACCTCCGCATCATCGAAGGAAACAGTTGGGTGCAAGAGTGGAATCCCGCGGCGCAAGAAAATTGGTTCGCGCATTATCCCGAAGCCAGCACGACCCGCGTGTTACAGTGCGATTGGGGCTGGTATCTGATGGAACTGAACGATGCCGGCTGGCGCGCGTACTGGCACGCCGAAGTGTTGCGCCAACTGCAAGCGAACGACGACGATGGCGTGTTCATGGACAGTCTCAGCGTGCCGAATTATCTCGGCGGAGGCAGTTACGATCCGGCGTTGCCCGCGCTTGACAACACGTTCGAGAACGCGTGGGCGGCGCGCATCAACGCTTGGCTGACGTGGTTGCAAACGCAACCCGTTGGCGATTACTATCTCGTGCCGAATGTGGGCAGTTGGATCACGACGCGCGATCCCACGAACTATACACCGGTGGACGGCGTGATGCTCGAAGGGTTTGCGCTTGCCGGCGATGCCAGCCCGTACGATGTAGGCGACTGGCAATTGCAAGTCAATCGCGCACTGGGTTTGATCGCGCAAGGCAAAGCCGTGATCGGACAGAGTTACGCACTAGGCGCGCAAGAGCGCATGTTTGCGCTCGGCACCTATTTGCTGATCAAGGGCAATCGCACGTACTTGAACCTGGAACTCGATCTCGATCCCGAATGGTGGCCCGAGTACGACATTCCAATTGGCGCGGCAACCCAGAGCGCAGGAACCAACATCGCCAATTTGTACGATGCGACGAATCGCGTGTATCGCCGCACATTTTCCAACGGCTTGGTACTGGTCAACCCAACGACTGACGAAACGCGCACGGTGAACTTGGGTGGCACGTACTATCGCGCGGCGACGAGCGGCGGCGGCGCGGTGCCTGCGTCCGGCGTGCCCACCGGCACGGTCACGTACTCCGCCGTGACGAGCGTGACCCTGCCGCCGTACACCGCCGTCGTGCTGTTCAACACGCACCCGTGAAACGTGCGCGCCAAACTTGTCCTGCGATTTTTTCTCTGTTATAATCGCGCGTGAATCGTTTGCGAACGAAGGAGAAACGTGATGCGACCCGCAAAAATTTTGGTGGTGGACGACGAACCCCATCTCGTAAAATTGGTACGCTCGAATCTCGAAGCGCAACATTACAAAGTGATCACCGCGCTGGACGGTCCCAGCGGTTTGGCGATGGTCGAAAAGGAAGGCGTTGATCTCGTCATTCTCGACATCATGTTGCCGGGCATGGATGGGTTCGACGTGTTGCAACGCATCCGCGAATTTTCGTCCGTGCCGGTGGTTATGCTCACGGCAAAAGACCAGGACGTGGATGTGGTCAAAGGATTGCACCTGGGCGCGGACGATTACGTGCGCAAGCCGTTCAGCGTGCACGAATTGCTCGCGCGCGTGGAAGCAGTGCTGCGACGCGGCGCACCCAGCCCCGAAGTCATGGCGCGCCCCCCGTTCGTCTGCGATGATTTCACAATGGACTTTCAGCAACGCAAGATTACGGTGCGCGGCAAGGAAATCAAAGCCGGGCCTACCGAGTACAAGTTGTTGGCACAACTGGTGCAAAACGCCGGCAAGGTTATGTTGCACGCGGATTTGCTCCGCAAAGTTTGGGGACCCGAATATGGCGGCGAGACCGAATATCTGCGCGTCTATGTCAGTTACCTCCGCAACAAAATCGAGGACGACCCGGCAAACCCCAAGTATATTTTGACGGAGCACGGTGTCGGCTATTTGTTCAAACGTCCCGCCGGCGAGGGCTAGCGCTCAACGGCAAATCAACCGAGCGTGGTTTCAAGTACCGATTTTTGAACCAGTCTTGCACTTGTTTTAGACTTTGCAATGCTATGGTAGACAGGCAAGCGGTACGCCCGCATTGCCTCGCGCAAAAAATTCCCAACACAAGGAGATGATTCGATGAAAGAAATGACTAAAGCCAACGTGCAAGGCGCATTCGCCGGCGAAAGCCAAGCGCACATGAAGTACCTGGCGTTTGCGGATGTCGCCGAAAAGGAAGGATTCCCCAACGTCGCACGCTTGTTCCGCGCCGTTTCCTTCGCCGAACAAGCACACGCCACCGCGCACCTGCGCGCGCTCGATGGCGTTGCCGATACAGTTCAAAACCTGGGTGCGGCAATTGGCGGCGAGACGTTTGAAGTGGACGAGATGTATCCCGCCTACATCGCCGTTGCGAAATTGCAAAGCGAAACCCGCGCGCAGGTTGGGATGGAACGCGCGATGGATGCGGAAAAAGTGCACGCCCAATTGTACGCCCGCGCCAAAACCTCCGCCGCAGGCAAAAAGGATTTCGATCTGAGCGCGATCTTTGTGTGCGAAGTGTGCGGCTGGACGGTCGAAGGCGCTGCGCCAGACAAGTGCCCGCTGTGCGGCGCACCAGCGGCACGGTTCCGCAAATTCTAGGTGTCCGACCGCAAAATTCGATAGGGTTACAGACATCCAGTCGCAACGGCTGGATACTCCAACGCAAGGCAAATGGGGAAAGCCCTAGTGTCTATTTGAATGCAGAGGCAGAGTCGTGTTTCCACGATTCTGCCTCTGCCCATTGTTGGACTACGCATGCCGCGCGCGCACAAAAAATCGCGGTCGGATTTTTTTCCGACCGCGTTGGGTTTGTCAGATTGCCGCGCTAATTGCACACGGAAAAGTTCTGATACAACGGCGTGCCTTTGGTGGTGAGGAACGGTGTGGCGATTTCATTCTCGCCCGTGTAGTACGGCACGGCGACATAATCGCAACGGCCAGGCCCAAAGTTCATATGTTGCGGCGTCGTGATCACGGATGAGCCGGTCGCCACGTTCACATCGAATTTGAGCGATTCGCCATACGACGCGCGGTACGCGTTATCGCCAGTGCATTGCTCGGGGCATTGGAACACACGCACAAACCATTTTTTAAACGTCTGCACGCTCCCCGTGTTATTCAGCACCGTCATCTTGAACCCGACTTTACTGCCGTCGCCGGCGTTGACTTTGGCCGGATCGGTTTCCAACTTCATAGTGTACACGCCGGGCGGATAGTTGGGCGTGGGCGACACAGCGGGCTTGGTCGGTGTGGGCGTATTCACTTTACGCACAGCAGTTGGTCCCGTCGCTTTCGTCGGCGCGACCGGCGCGGTCGTCGGTGTGACGGCTGGGCTGGGCGCGATCACCGGCGAGGGTGGCGGCAACGGTGTTGGGGAAACCGCGACGGTGGGCGGGATGGTTGGCAGAACCGGGCTGGGCAGAATTGCACCGCGCGTGGGAGTTGGGCTAGCCAACGCTTTGGTAACATTGCCGGTCACCTGGGCTTGGATAAAGAAAAATCCGCCGACTAGAATTGCAACGCCGAGTAGAGCGACCACGACGATAATGCCGATGATCGCGCCGCGCGGCAAGCCATTACTCTTGCCGCTGTTGGCAGGTTTCGGCGAAAATAAACGTGCCTGCACTTGCGCGCCTCCTTCTTTCTCTTTTTTGACAGGTTCGGCTTTGGCGGGTGCGCTAGCTTTGGGCGCAGGCGCGATCTTGATCGTGGTTGCGCCTGCCGCTTCGGGCACTGCCGCCGGTTCGGCGGCAGAGAGCGGGGTTGCCGTCGTCGGTGGTTTTGCCTTATTCCACTTTTGACCATCGTGCATATACCACTCGCCGGTCTGCACGCCGATTTGCCACCACCGTCCCTGCGGGTCTTGCATCCGCAGTTTACCGACTTCGGCTTCAAAAGCGGCATCGCTCAGTTTGCCGGCGTCGTGTTGCGTTTTCAGATCTTTGTACGCTTTTTCGGCTTCTGGAAATGTCATGAAAAATACCTCCCCTTCACTCCGCGACCACAAACGCAATGGCGTGTTCGCGGGTATGCGATAAACTAACGACGATCTGTTTCCAGTGCAATGCGGTTGCGCGTTGCGCGGCTTTGCCCGAAAGCTGCACGCTGGGCTTGCCGTACGCGTCCGCTTGAATTTCGATTTCGCGCCAGCCAACGCCAGCGGCATGTTGGATGCCGACGCCGAGCGTCTTGCTCACGGCTTCTTTCGCGGCAAAGCGCGCGGCGAGCGAGGCGACGTTGCCACGGCAATAATCCAACTCGGCGGACGTGAAAACCCGCGTTAAGAATTTTTCGCCGTGCCGCGCAATTGCCGCTTGAATGCGGCACACCTCGATCAGATCAACCCCCACGGCAAGCATCAGTTACTTGACACTCTTGCTCAACTTGGGCGAGTAATGCATCCAGTCGCCCGGCGGCGAGATCTGCGGCAATTTGCTGGTCCCACTGCTGGGCACGATAATTTTCAAACCATGCGACCAACTCCGCAAAATCGTGAGCGGGCAACTGCGTAATAGCGATCTCAATTTCTTTGACGCTCATTGCCAACCCTCGCTCTAACTGGAACCGTACCCGCGTCCCACACCCCGATAGGTGAACCCGAATGCTTGCATCCGTTCCGCGTCGTAAATGTTGCGGCCGTCAATCAGGATTTTGTTTTTCATCGTCGCGGCGACGCGTTCGAAATCCAAGTTTTTAAATTCGTTCCACTCGGTGACGAGCACCACCGCATCAGCGTTTTCCGCCGCGGTGTACGCGCTGTCGCAAAATTGAATCCCGTGCGAAATTTTGCGCGCGTTTTCCACCGCGACCGGATCATACGCGCGAATGTGCGCGCCTTCGGTCTGCAAAATATGCACGATGTCGAGCGCGGGCGATTCGCGCACGTCGTCGGTGTTTGGCTTGAACGCGACGCCCCACACCGCAATCGTTTTGCCGCGCAACGTGCCCAGCAGGTCGCGCAACTTGGTGACCGCCTGGCGACGCTGATCGCGGTTGATCTCCATCACGGCGCGCAACATTTGCGGGTGACAGCCGTTGATCTCCGCCATCCACGTCAACGCTTTCACATCTTTGGGGAAACAACTGCCGCCATAGCCCACGCCCGCGTCGAGGAACGCGCGCCCGATGCGCTTGTCCATCCCCATCCCCGCCGCGACTTCTTTGACATCCGCGCCGAGCTTTTCGCAAATCGTCGCGATCTCGTTGATGAACGAAATGCGCGTGGCGAGAAACGCATTCGACGCGTACTTGATCATCTCGGCGGTGCGGAGATCGGTGATCATGATCGAACAGCGCAACGGCAAGTACAACTGCGCGACTTTTTCGGCGGCGGCGCGATTCGTCGAACCCAGGACGACGCGATCTGGCATTTGGAAATCGAACATCGCCGAACCCTCGCGCAAAAATTCCGGGTTCGACACCACGTCGAAATCCACGCCGGGCTGTTTGCCGCGCTCGCGCAAAATTTCCGCGACCGAATCGCCGGTGCCGACTGGCACGGTACTCTTGTTAATGATGATCGTGTAGTTCGTCATCACGTCCGCGACGCTTTCCGCCGCCATACGGACGTACTGCAAATCGGCTTCGCCATCCACGCCCGACGGCGTGCCCACGGCGATAAAAATAAATTCCGCACCGGGCACGGCGTCCGGGTAACTCGTCGTAAACGTCAGCCGTTTGCCGGCGACGTTGCGCGCGACGAGTTCTTCCAACCCCGGCTCATAGATCGGCATCTCGCCGCGTTGCAATTTTTCGATCTTGTCTGGCGCAATGTCCAAGCAAGTGACTTGGTTGCCCAAATCGGCGAAACACGTTCCGGTGACCAACCCGACATAGCCCGTGCCGATGACGCAGATTTTTCGCATTGCCGTTTCTCCTCTGGATCAACGCCATACAAAAGTAATATACCACAACCAAGCGAATTGTCAAAGTGGGAAAATTGTGGGATTGCGACTGTGACTATTTCGCACTCACACTTGCGTTCTTTCGCCGACAATCGGCGCGACTAGGTGATAGCCACACCGATTGTCGGTGTCAAACGGATAGAATCGGTTGCGCCAGCTTAGCGCACCGTCAGCGTCGTCGGCGCTTGCGTGAACGTTGCGCCGGGATTGTAGTAATCGTACGTCGTCGAACTGGGTGTTTGCGCGCGCAACGGAAACTTTGCTTTCAGGTGATACGTCAGCGTGACCGGTTTTTTCGAGTCGAACTGTTCGAGATAGATGATGATCTGCCGCCCGGTCAACTCGTACCGCGCAATCGTTTTGAGTTTTACCGCCGCATCCAAATCTTCCGTCTGCACAGTAAAGCCCGGCGGCACACCCAGGTCGAGTAGCGTCATCCGCGCGACGCCGGCTTTGGTCAGCCGCGCCGTCGCCGTGACGCCGACCGCGTCGTTCACCGCGAGCGTCGTGCGATCATACTTGACCTGAATGTCCACCATTTTGTCTTGCTCTGGCGTGGGCGGCACGTTTGCCCAGGGCAAATAGTAATTCGTCGTCACCTGGTACGCGAGCGAACCCTTGCCTTCGATCTTGAACGCGAGGCGTTGCGCGCCGGGATTGATGTCGTCGAACGTGACGAACTGGACGACGCCGGCATTCTCCTTCGTGATCACAATCGGTTGCGCGTCGCGGCCGTTGAGCGACACGCGCACCGTTGCCTCCGTCGCCGCGTCGCCGGCTTCGATCACCGATTGCACGAGCGCGCGCAAAGCCAGGATCGTCGCCTGGGTCGAACCCCACATGCCGCCCGATCCTTTTTTCTGCACGAGGTACGTCAGCGCGGCTTGCGCCGTGTTCGAGTACACGCGTCCGCGCAAAAACGCGTACGCGACGAGCGCGGTCGTTTCGATGTCGCTCGCTTGACCGTACGAACCGACGAACGATCCCATCTTGCTTTGCCAGTACGCCTGATCGCGATCGGCAATCTTCATTTGATCGAGCCGCTCCAGCACCGCTTTGGCGCTGGGATCGTTCGGATCGTTGGCGACGAGCGCGTTGGCGACGAGCGCGAGCGCGTACGCGTCCGTCGCGCGCGGCGCGTTTTCGCGCAAATAACCGATGGCGCGCGAGACGTTGGTATTGTCCTTGACGCCGGATTCGAGAATCGCCCACGTCACGTACGCAGTAAGCGGCAATGGATCGCCTTGCGCGTTCGGCGGCGCATCCCAGGAGGTCGTCGTCGTGGACCACGTGCCATCGAGCCGTTGCAGTTTATAGAGCCAGGCACGCGTTCGCTCGATCAACGCGGGATCCACCGGATACACTTTTGCCATATCGCTGAATTCGAGCAAGCCCTTGGCGGTAAGCATGATGCTTGCCGGCGGCGAGCCAAAGATCGAGAACCCGCCGTCCTTGACTTCAAACGTGAGCAGGCGTTGATAGCCGAGCGCAATATAGTTTTCCGCTTTCAGTTGCAGTTCGGGCGAAGCTTGCTTGGTCGCTTTGAGATAGTTGAGCACGAGC
>CAIKBD010000310.1 GCA_903825565.1 uncultured Anaerolineales bacterium
GCTGACCTCGTGCGACGCCGGTTTCGGCATGGAGTGTTTCGAGCGGTACAAAACGGTTTGGCTCATTCGCGGGATGACCGTCGCGCACGCACGCCCAATTCAGTACCCGGCGCGCATCGCGATCACTTCCTGGCTGTCGGCGGCACACAAGGTACGCGTGTACCGCGAATATCTGGCACGCGATGCAACCACCGGCGAAATTGTGGCGCGCGGGCGCGCGAACTGGGTGCACGTGCACACGGCAAATTTTTTTCCAACGCGGATTCCAATCGAAGCCATCACCCGCTTTGCGCCGAACGGGATCAGCGCATTGACGCGTTTCGAACCGCGCCCGCTAGCGCCGCCCGGCACGCCGCGCGAATTTTGCGCTACCCGCCGCGCGCAACGCTACGAAGCGGACGCGATGCAACACGTCAATAATGCGATCTATGTGGACTGGCTCGAAGAAACGCTGGCGGAGGCGGTGGCTGATTTGACCGGCGGTGCGCGTCGGTTGTGCGTGCATCGGCACGATCTTGAATACCTCCGCTCGGCGGTGCCGGGCGATGCGCTCACGCTGAGCGCGCGCTTGGTGGGCGCGGGGCAATGCGCGAGCGCGTGGCAAATGGAGGTTCACCGTGGCGAGGAATTGCTGGTGCGGGATCGCGTGACCGCGCTGTGGCGCGATCAAAATGGAAAACCGCTGCGGAACAAGTGGTAGGGGCGCGAGGGCTGCGCCCCGTTTTTATTTTGTCGTCGCGTCAAATTCGCCGTCGGCGACGCGGACGCGCAGTTCGGCGCGCGCGCCAACCTGGGTCGTGGAGCGCACGATGCGCCCGGTGTTTTTCTCGCGCACAATCGCGTACCCGCGCGTGAGCGTGGCTTCGGGGTTGAGTGCGGCAAGTTGGCGGCTCACGCCGTTTAGTTTTTCGCGGCGCAACGCCAGCAACTGGCGCATGCGCGCGTCGAGGCGACGCGTCAGATCATCCACACGTTGCCGCGCGTTTGCCAGGCGCGCTTGCGGCGAGGCGTGTTCGAGTGCGTACCGCGCTTGCGCGACACGCATGCGCGCATCGTCCACTTGCGCTTGAATGGCGGCGACAAGTTGGAGGTGTGCGCTACGCACCTGGGCGCGCAGTTCGCGCGCATCCGGCACCGCGAGTTCTGCCGCCGCGCTGGGAGTGGGCGCGCGCAAATCGGCGACGAAATCGGCAATCGTGAAATCGGTTTCGTGACCCACCGCGCTGATCACCGGCACGCGCGAGTGATAGATCGCGCGCGCCACGCGTTCGTCGTTGAACGCCCACAAATCTTCGAGGGAGCCGCCGCCGCGCGCGACGATCAGCAGATCGATCTCGAATTGGTTGATCGTTTGGATCGCGCCGACGATCAGCGGCGGCGCGCTATCGCCTTGCACGAGCGTGGGCGCGAGCAAAATTTCGACGAGCGGGTAGCGGCGCGCGAGCACGTTGCGAATGTCGCGTAATACCGCGCCATCGCGCGAGGTTACGACGCCGATCACACGCGGAAACTGGGGGAGCGAGCGTTTATGTTCCGGCGCAAAGAGGCCCTCTGCGTCGAGTTGCGCGCGCAAGCGTTCGAACTCTTGCCACAGTGCGCCCGCGCCGGTGAGTTGAATCTCGCCGATGTAGAGTTGCAAGTCGCCGCGCGCTTCGTACAGCGAAATGTGCCCGCGCACTTGAATCGCATCGCCGTTGCGCGGCAGTCGCCAGACACGCGCCGCATCGCTACGCCACATTACGCACTTGATCGCCGCGTCGCGATCCTTGAGCGTGAAGTACAAATGACCGGCGGCGGACTGGATAAAGTTGGACACTTCGCCGCGCACCCACACGTCGCGCAGCACGTCATCGTTTTCGACAACGGCTTTAACTTGCTTGATCAATTGCGCAACGGTCAGCGTCGGCGCGAGATCGAAAAGCGTTTGTTGCATCGGTGGGTCCGGGAGGCGGTTGAATCGCCCAGTGAGTTAGACGCGCGTCACGTACGAGCCGTCACGCGTATCCACGCGCACGGTGTCGCCGACGTTGACAAAGAACGGCACGGTGACGACGACGCCGGTTTCGAGCGTGGCTGGTTTGCCGCCGCCACTCGCCGTGTCGCCCTTGTAGCCGGGCGCGGTCTCTGTTACCTTGAGATCTACGGTCGTCGGCAATTCGATCTCAATCGGCTTGTCCTCGTATGTCAACAATTCGACCATGATGTTTTCTTTGAGGAATTGCGCGCTGTCGCCCAGCATATCCGCCGAGATGATCGGTTGCTCGTACGTGTCGGTGTTCATAAAGTGGTACGCCTCGCCGTCGCTGTACAGATACTGGACAGTCTGATGTTCGAGCCGCACATCTTGCACGCGTCCGCCGGATTGAAAGTTTTTATCAATCGTCGCGCCGGTGCGCACGTTGCGGAGTTTGGTTTTAATCGTCGCATTGCCGCGCCCTTGCTTGACGTGTTGATAATCCAACACGCGGTACAGGTTGCCGTCGTCGTCAACAAACGTGGTGCCTTTGCGTAAATCTTGAACGCCAATCATTTTTGCTTTCTCCTATTGAAAAGTTCGGGGCGGGATTATACATCAAAAACGCCAAACTTGCCAAACGCGCTTGGCGCAATTCCTTTATTGACAGGCAGCGGCAAAGCGCATATAATATTTATGCACACGTTTGCATAAAAACGGTGTGATTTCTTCTAGGAGCAGTCTTCGCAAATGACCCCGCACACAGATTACGATCTCATCTTCTTCGGACACTTTGCCAAGGATTTCAACGTGGTGGACGGCCACGGCGAGCATCAATCGGGCGGTGGCGTGTTTTTTGGCAGCGTTGTCGCACGGCGCATCGGTTTGCGCGTCGCCGTTGTCACGCGGTTGCACCCTGCCGATTTTGCGCGTCTCGACGAAATGCGGTGCGAGGGCATTGACATGTTTGCCGCACCGGCGGCACAGACGACCGGCATTGAAAACACGTACCAATCACACGATATGGAGCGCCGCATTTGCAAACCGCTCGGTTTTGCCGGCGCGCTGCAACTGGCGGATGTGCCGCCGGCTTCCGCGCGAATTTATGCGATCACGCCGATCATTGCCGGCGAAATGGATTTGGCGTTCCTGAAAAGTTTGGCGGCGCGCGGTCCCGTCGCGCTCGACATTCAGGGTTTTGTGCGCGTGCCGGAAAACGGCACACTGGTTTACAAACCCTGGCAAGACATTGCCGAGGGACTGGCGCGTGTGACGTACTTGAAAGTGGATCGCGCCGAAGCCGAGGCGATCACCGGCGAGACTGATCTCGCGGTCGCCGCGCGCAAACTCGCGGCGTACGGTCCGCGTGAGATCGTGTTGACACAATCCGCCGGCGTGACGGTGTTTGCCAACGGCGAAATGTACACCGCGCCATTTACACCGCGCTCGCTGGTGGGGCGCACAGGGCGTGGCGATACGTGCTTTGCCACGTATCTCAGTAAACGCCTGAGCGAATCGCCAGCCGTAGCGTGTCGGTTTGCCGGCGCCGTGACAACGCTGAAGCAAGAAAAGCCGGGTCCCTTCCGCGATCCCGTGCCGGTCGTCTAACCCCGCACGGATCAGATTGTTCAACCAGTACCGCCGCCGGGCTTTTTTTATTCCGGTTTTTCTGCACACGTTTGCAGAAATTCAGTGGGGGGCAGGAGAGAGACCATGCGCGTCTCAATTAAAGATGTCGCCAAAGTTGCCGGCGTTTCGCACTCGACAGTATCGCGCGCCCTGGCGGGCAATCCACTGGTTTCGGAAAGAACGCGCCGGCGCATCGAGCGGCACGCACAGAAACTCGGCTATACGCCGAACGCGTTGGCGCGCGGTTTGGTAACGCAACGCACGTGCGCCTTGGGCGTGATCGTCACTTCGATTGCCGATCCCTTCGTCGCCGAAGTGGTGCGCGGGATCGATCAAGTGGCGGGCGACAACGGCTATCGCGTCGTGCTCGGCATTTCGCGCAACGATCCGGCGCGCGAAGTTAACGCGGTCAAGGAATTGCGCGAGTCGCGCGTGGATGCGGTGATCGTCGCCTCGTCGCGGGTCGGCTCGTTGTACGGTCCGCACCTCCAAGAGATCGGTGTGCCGATTGTGTTGATCAACAGCCAACACCCGGGCACGTTTCTCCACTCGGTTGCAGTGGACGACATGCTGGGCGCCAAGTTGGCGACCCAACACTTGATCGCGCAAGGGCATCGCGTGATCGGGCATCTGCGCGGGCCCGCCGGGTATCGCGCGACCAAGAACCGGCTCGCGGGGTATCGCAAGGCATTGCGGGAAGCGGCACTGCCATTCGACCCAGGTTTGATTCAAGCGGGCGATGGGCGCGTGGAAGGCGGGGCACAAGCAATCACATTTTGGGAGCAGACGCCTGCGCCAACGGCGATTTTTTGCTACAATGATATGACGGCGATTGGCGCACTGCATGCGCTCAAACAACGCGGTATCCGCGTGCCCCAGGACGTGTCGCTCGTCGGCTTTGATGACATTGCGTTCGCGGCGTATTGCGATCCGCCGCTGACGACGATCCGCCAACCGATGTTCGAAATGGGCAAGCGCGCCACCCAAATGGCGCTAACCCTAATGCGGGATCCCGCAATACCGGTGCCCGACGTGATCATTCCCGGCGAATTGATCACACGCGCATCTTCGATTGCGCCGCGCTAATTGTAGAGTCCAACTTCTAACATCTATTTTCCAAATGAACAGGAGAACCGTATGAACAAAATGCAAGCGCTCGTTTTCAAGGATGTCGGGCAACTCGTGCAGGAAGAAATTCCCATTCCGCAAGTCAAAAACCCGGATGATGTGTTGCTCAAAGTCAAAACCGTCGGCATTTGCGGCTCGGATGTCAAGATTCTCGAAGGCAAACATCATTTCAAACCCAACACGGTGCTGGGTCACGAATTTTGCGGCGAAGTGGTCGAGGTCGGCTCGCACGTCAAGTACATCAAGGTGGGCGACCGCGTGGCAATCGACAACAACATTCGTTGCGGGTTCTGCTCGTTCTGCCGGATGGGTTTGAGCAGTCAGTGTGTCGAGATCAAGTTCAATGCGTTGGGCGTGATGCGTGACGGCGGTTATGCGGAATACTGCTTGGTGCCGGAAAAGCAATGCTTTGTCTTGCCGCCGGAAATTGATGATGTGTTTGGCTCGCAAGTGGAAACGCTGGCAACGGTCGTCAACGGGATGAACCACTTGTTGATGAATCCTTACGATTATGTGATGATCCTGGGTTTCGGGCCCATCGGCTATTTGTTCGCGCAGTTCGCCAAGAACATTGCCGCCAAAGTTGCCGTCACCGAGATCGATCCGTACCGCATCAGCGTCGCCAAAGAGTGCGGCTTGACCGTGTGGAATCCGCGCGAAGTGAATGTTGTCGAAAAGATTACCGAGTTCACCTACGGACGCAAAGCCGATATCGTGATCGAAGCGACTGGCAACGCGTTGGAACAGGCATTGCAATGCGTGACGCCCGGCGGCAAAGTCCTGCCGTTTGGAATGGATTCCAGCATCAAGGCGACGATTGTGCCGAACGAAGTGACGCGGTGGGCAACCAAGATCATCGGCTTGTACCTCGGACAAAATACGATGGTGCCTTCGATTCGCGTGTTCCAGGAAAACCGCTTGAACATGAAACCGTTTTTCACCAAGGTCATTCCGCTGGCGGAAGGACTGGGCGCGTTCGAGTGCCTGGGGCTTGACATCAAAACGATGCAACACAAACCCAAAAGCGCAATGAAAATCGTGATGAAGGTCTAGCCAAAACTCGATTCAGACCCCAAAGGTTTTTTGAAAACCTTTGGGGTCGCCCAAGGACACTATGAAAAAAGTCAACATCGCAATTATCGGCACGGGGCGCATGGGGAGCGTGCACACACGCAACCTGGCGCGCGCGATTCCCGAAGCGAACTTGGTTGCGCTGTGCGACATTCGCCTCGAAGTGGCGCAAGCATTGGCGGACGAACTGGGTGTGCCGCGCGTCGTGCGCGATTATCACGATTTGCTCGCCGATCCCAGCATCGAGGCGATCCTGATCGCGACGCCGACCGACACGCACGCGTTCATCATGAAAGACGTGGCGCTGGCGGGCAAGCATATCTTTTGCGAAAAACCGCTCGCGCTCGATCTGCGCAGCATTGACGACGCGCTCGCCGTCGTCGAAAAAGCCGGCGTCAAACTCCAAGTTGGGTTCAATCGTCGGTTCGACAAGAGTTTTCGCCGCGTGCACGACTTGGTAGCGTCCGGCGAAATCGGTCGGCCCTGCATTCTCCGCATCGCCAGCCGCGACCCCGAACCACCCCTGCCCGAATTCGTGCGCGCCTCGGGCGGCATGTTCCTCGACATGACGATCCACGATTTCGATATGGCGCGCTACCAAATCGGCGAAGTCGAAGAAGTGTACGCCATCGGCAATGTGCTCGTTGCGCCGTTTATGGCAGAGCTGGGCGATTTGGACACGAACATTGTCACGCTCAAATTCAAGAATGGCACGATCGGCGTGATTGACAACAGTCGCCAAGCGGTGTACGGCTACGATCAACGGCTCGAAGTGTTTTGCGCGAACGGCGTGGCGCTGGCGGAAAACGAACGCGAGGATGTGGTTGTCAAAGCCGGCAAGGATGGCTATCATTCGTCGCGCTTGCCGTACTTTTTCATGAATCGTTACGCGCCGTGCTACGTCGAAGAGGTGCGCCAGTTTTGCGAATGTGTGCGCGACGACAAGCCCACCCCTATCGGCGGACACGATGGACGGATGGCGGTGGTGCTGGGTCACGCGGCGTGGAAATCGTACCGCGAGAATCGCCCGGTCAAGGTGAGTGAGATCGGATAACATCGGTGGAGCGAATTTTCCAATTTGCTCCACGCAAATCAAGAGGAGACAACAATGGCTGAAAAAATGGCAGGCGTAACTCTGGTGGCGGACTGGGCGCCCAAGCCCGGTTTCAAACTGGGGGCAAAGGATATCGAAGGTCGCCAAACGTACCTCGGCAGTTTGGTGTGGCGCAATCCCAAGATCGAAATCCGGGAATATGACGTGCCCACACCTGGTCCCGAAGAAGTCCTGATCGAGGTCAAGGCGTGCGGCATTTGTGGTTCCGACGTGCACATGGCGCAAGCCGACAAGGACGGGTACATTTTTTATCCGGGGCTGACCGGTTTTCCGAGCATCCTGGGTCACGAACTTTCCGGCGTGATCGTTCAAGCCGGCAAAAAAGCGTTCGACAAACGCACGAACAAACCGTTCCAAGGCGGCGAGCGCGTCACATCCGAAGAAATGCTGTGGTGCGCGCAGTGCCGCCCGTGCGCCGACGGTCAACCGAATCACTGCGAACGTCTCGACGAAATCGGTTTTAACGTACACGGCGCGTATGCCAAGTATATGGTTTTGCCCGCGCGCACGATTTGGAGTCTCGAACCGATGGCGCACCGCTACAAGGGCGACGACATTTTCCTCGCCGGTAGCACGGTCGAGCCGACGTGCGTCGCGTACAACGCCGTGATCGAACGCGGCGGTGGCATTCGCCCGGGCGACCGTGTTGTGATCCTGGGTGGCGGGCCGATCGGCATGGCGGCATGCGCGATTCTCAAACGCGCCGGCGCGTCCAAAGTGATCATGTCCGAGCCGCAAGCGGAACGCGCGCAACTCGCGTTGCAACTCGGCGCGACGCACGTGATCAATCCGTTGAAAGAAGATTTTGCGGATCGCGTGTTGGAGATCACCGAAGGTATGGGCGCGGACTTGTTTATGGAAGCGACCGGTTTGCCGACTGTGGTTTATCCTGGGATTGAGCGCGTGATCTGGGAAGGGCGCACGCTGAACAGTCGCGTCGTCGTGACGGCGCGCGCCGAAGCGAAAATGCCGGTGACCGGCGAAGTGCTCCAGGTGCGCCGCGCAAGCATCATTGGCGCGCAAGGTCATTCGGGGCACGGCAATTTCCCGCGCGTGATCGAGTGCATGGCGGATGGCATGGACATGACGAAAATGATCACGAAACAAGTCGGGTTGGAAGAATTGCCGCAGAACATTCTCAACTTGCAAACGGATCGGAGCAACTGTAAAATTACGTACGTGGCAAAATAGCCGGTGGACGGCGGACAGTGGGCAGTGAACAATGGACGGTGAACTGTTTGTTGTCCACAATCCCTTGATCCGAAGGAGGTGGTTGCGCGACGCGATGTGTGCAGTCCTAAAAAATCGGCGTTGATTTTCGCGATCTCAATGGAGGAGAATCCAAATGTCTAGTGCAATGACGCGACGTGATTTCTTGAAACTTGCCGGCGCGGGTGTGGCGCTCGGCGCGACCAGCTTGATCCCCGGTTGCGCGCCGACGCCGGCTCCCGAGCCGACCAAAGCCCCAACGGTTGCCGTGCCCACGGCGGCGGCGGTGCCCACACTTGCCAAGCCGACCGGCAAATTGTCCGTGTACTCGGCATTGAACGAAACGACGAACAATGAATTTGTCAAAGCGTTCCAAGCCGCCAACCCCGGCGTGACGGTGGAAATTTTGCCGCTTGCCGCCGCTGGTGAATTGCAAACGCGCATCCGCACGGAAAAAAATTCGCCCAAGTGCGATGTCTTTGTTGGCGGGTCGAGCGAGTTCCACGATCCGCTCGGCAAGGAAGGTTTGCTCGAAGCGTACCGCTCGCCGAGTTCGGGTCTCGTCGGCGATCTGTTCAAAGAAGCGAGCGGGCTGTGGACGGGCTGGTACATCGGCGTGTTTAGTTTTCTCTACAACACGGATCGCTTTGGCAAGGAAATGGCAAACGTGAAAAAGCCCGCCACCTGGGATGATCTGATCGATCCGGCGTGGAAGGGCAAGATCGTTTATCCCGATCCGGTCAAGACCGGCGGCGGGTACATTTTCATCGCCACGCAAGTGTTCCGATTCAAACGCGACGAGGACAAGGCGATGGAGTATATGAAAAAACTCCACGCGAACATCGGACAGTACGCGGGCACGTCGCCGCAAGCGATTCAATTGGTGTCGCAAGGGCAATTCATCGGCGCGCCAAATTGGGCGCACGATATTTTGACGGCGAAATCGCAAGGCAATCCGATTGAATTACTCATCCCCGAGCAGACCGCCACCGAAGTCGGCGCGGTCAGCATCGTCAAGGGGGGACCGAACCTTGCCGCGGCGAAAGCGTTTGTGGACTGGGTGCTGACGAAAGAGGCGGGCGAGTTGAACGTCAAACTCTCGAACCGTTACTCGGTGCGTAAAGACGTGGCGTTGGCGGCTGGCGTGCCGACGCTCGATCAAGTCAAGATGGTGGATTACGACCGCCAGTGGGCAACCGATAACAAGGATCGCTTGCTCAAGAAATGGCAAGCGGCAGTCGGCTTGTAAACCATTCAAACCGGGAAGGTCGGCGCGACCTTCCCGGTTTTCCGAGGACTTATGCTTCGCATCTCGCGCGAACCTTCCGTCATTTTTACGCTGGCGATCCTGGTCGGTTTGATGCTGTTCTTCATCATCTACCCCCAAGTTCAAGTCGTGCTGGTGCCCGGCTTGCAGGGCTATGTGGATTTTATCGTCGGGCAAACTTGGATCAAGCCGCTGATCAACTCGCTCCAAGTGATGGCGCTTTCGACGACGACCGCCGTCATCCTGGGTTTCGTCTACGCGTACGCGATGGTGTACAGCAAGATGCCGTGGAAACCCTTTTTCCGCGTGATCGGCATTTTGCCGCTGCTCTCGCCGCCGTTCGTCGTCGCCGCAAGTTACATTTTGCTGTTCGGTCCGCGCGGGCTGATCACCTATTACGTGTTCGGACAATCACCGAACGTGCTGGGGCTAGGCGGCATTTGGGGCGTGCAGACGATTGCGTTCTTCCCGTTCGCGTACCAACTGATCGCGGACGTGCTCGCGCGCAGTGACGCGCGGATGGAGCAAGCCGCGCGCAATCTCGGCGCGGGACCCTGGCAAGTGTTTCGCACGATCACTCTGCCGATGGCGCGCCCCGGCTTGGCGGCGGCGATCTTGATGACCGCGATTTACATCCTCGAAGATTTTGGCAACCCCGCGCTCATCGGCGGGCAGTTTACCGTTTTGCCGACGCAAGCGTACGGACTCATCTCCGGGTTTGGCGATGTGAGTAGCGCGGCGGCGGTCAGCACGATTTTGCTTTTGCTCGCGCTCGTGTTTTACATCGGCAAAATTCGGCTTGAAGGGCAACGCTCGTACGTCACGATTAGCGGCCGCGCCGGCACCATTCCGCGCCCGCCGGTGCCGCAGGTGGTGAACGTCGCGTGTTTTATCGCGTGCCTCATTCTCGCCGGTTTGATCCTGATGGTGTACGGCGTGCTGTTTCTCAGCGCGCTGACGCAAACGTTTCCGGCGAACTGGACATTTACGACGCGCCACCTCGATTATTTGAACGCGAACTCGCTGTCGCTGCGGAACACACTCGTTTACGGCGGCGTCGCGGCGAGCATCTGCTCGCTGTTCGCCGTTCTGCTCGGCTTTCTCGTGCAGCGGCGCGATTGGCGCGGCAAGCGGATCGTGGATTTCATCGCGATTATGCCGGCGGCAGTGCCTGGGATTTTCTTCGGCATTGGGTACGCCACGGCGTTCAACCAACGCTGGCTCGACTGGTTGGATCGCGGCGCGCTGATCACAATCTCGATGATCTTTTGGAACATTCCGGTCGGCTACCAAGCGGCGATTGCCGGCTTGCAACAAATTGATCGCTCGCTCGACGACGCGGCGACGAGTTTGGGCGCGAGCTCGCTCCGCGCGTTCCGCGACATTTTGTTTCCGATGCTCGACAGCGCGCTGTTGACCGGCTTTGTCACGGCGTTCGTCCGCGCGGTCACAACCTTGTCCGTCGTGATTTTCCTGTTCACGCCCGGCACCACCGTCGCCACGATCACCATTTTCCAACTCGTCAACGATTTCAACTGGGGCGGCGCAACCGCATTCACGATCTCGGTTGTCGGGATGGCGGTGCTCGTGCTCGTGACAGTCTGGGTGTTGAGCGGACGCCGCGTCGGATTGCAAAAAGTGCAGTGAAACAGTGGGACAGTAAGATATGATGACTCGTGATGAACAACCAACTAACATTTCGCCGATCCAAACCTCGCCGCTCCGCCTCGAAAACGTCACCAAACGTTTCGGCGCGGTGACGGCAGTGGAACGCGTGTCGCTCGACATTCCGCGCGGCGCGTTCACCACGCTCCTGGGTCCGAGCGGGTGCGGCAAGACGACCTTACTCCGCATCATCGCCGGGTTTTACGAGCCGGACGGTGGCGGCATTTTTCTCGACGACAAGCGGATCGATCAAATGCCCACGCACTTGCGCGGCACGGCGATGGTCTTTCAGGATTACGCGCTGTGGCCCCACATGACCGTCTACGACAACATTGCCTACGGCTTGCGGATGAGCAAGACGGCGCACGACGAGATCGAGCGGCGGGTGCAAGAAACGATGGGCTTGGTCGAAATGCCGGCGGAATTTTTGAAACGCCGCCCGACCGAATTGTCCGGCGGTCAGCAACAACGCGTTGCGCTCGCGCGCGCGCTCATCGTGCGCCCGCGCGTGCTCTTGCTCGATGAGCCGCTGTCCAACCTCGACGCCAAAGTACGGCAACGCCTACGCCTCGAAATTCGCCGGCTGCAGCGGCGCATCGGCATTACGACAATTTACGTGACGCACGATCAGGAAGAAGCGTTGAGCATGTCCGATGTCGTCGTCGTGATGAATCAGGGACGCGTCGTCCAAGTCGGTTTGCCGGAAGACATTTATCGCAAACCGGCAACCGCGTTTGTCGCCGAGTTTATGGGCGTGAGCAACGTCTTGCGCGGCGCGTTCACGGCGGACGGTAAAGCGATGCGCGTCGCCGGCATTGAGTTGCCGATCCCAGGTTTGCCGAACGGCGCGGCGACGGTTGTGTTCAAAGCGGACGAAGCGGAAATCATCGCGGAGGGTGCGGCGCGCAGTGACGCGATCACGTTCGACGGCGTGGTAGAGGAAGCGTTCTTCTTCGGCGCAATGTACCGGCATTTCGTCGCCGCTGGCGAAGCGACGATTCTCGTGGATCGCCCGACGCGGCTCGAATCAAAGCGCGTGCGGCTCGCGATCCCGCGCGCCAAAGTGCAAGTGTTCACCGAAGGTTGAGCCGCGACGCGATACGTAAAACGTAAAACGCGAAACGCGAAACGTGAAACCTGAAACGTGAAACGCGCAACGCGCGGCGGCTACATTGCGGGAGAGGCAACAATGAAACTGGGTTACAACGGCGCGACGACGATGCCAAGTTCGTTCGAGACGGATGTGCGAATTGCCGGCGCGGCGGGTTTTGCCGTGCTCGAAATCACGGCGATCAAGTTGGACAAGTATCTGGTGTCGCACACGCTTGCCGATGCGCGCACGCTCATCCGCGCGGCGAAACTGAAACCGCACGCGATCAACTCCATCGAGCAGATCAACACGCGCGACGAAGCGTTGCGCCAAAAGGTGTTGGCGCGCACACGCGAACTCAGCGAATGGTGCGCCGCGCTCGCGTGCCCCTGGATCATTGCGGTGCCGGGCGCATTGCCGCCGGGCGCGACCTGGGAACAGGCGCGCGATGAAACGGCGGCGATCCTGCGCGCGATGGACGCGATTGCCGCGCCGCGCGGCGCGCAGATCGCGTTCGAGTTTTTGGGGTTTCCCTGGTGTGCGGTGCAAACCGTCGCGCAGGCGTGGGGGATTGTCCGCGCGGTCCATTCGCCGACGGTGGGCATGGTGATTGACACGTGCCACTTTTTCGCTGGCGGCTCGACCATCGAATCCATCAAAGCGGTGGACGCGCAAAAACTCGCCGTGTTTCACATCAACGATGTCGAGAAACTGCCGCGCGAGTTGATCCAGGACGTGAACCGCTTGTTTCCCGGCGACGGCGTGATTCCGCTGAAAGCGATCGTGCGCGCGGTGCGCGGCATCGGCTATCGCGGCGTTGCCTCCGTCGAAATCTTCCGCCCCGCGTACTGGCGCCGCCCGCCGCTGGCGGTGGCGAAGGAAGCGTTCCGCAAATCCAAGCACGTGTTGGAAAAATAGTTTCAGGTTTTAAGTTTCACGTTTCAGGTTTCAGGTTTCGGGTTACAAGATGGCAACGGTTCAACGGTTTGAAGAGTTGCAGGTGTGGCAACAAGCGCGCGAATTGGTGGCGCTGGTATATGCGCTGACGGCTAAATTTCCAAGGACAGAGACCTTTGCGCTGGCGAACCAGATGCAACGCGCGGCGGTTTCGGTGATGTCAAACATCGCCGAAGGATTTGAACGCGGATCGAATACCGAATTTGTTCAATTCCTCTACATCGCGCGCGGCTCATGCGGCGAGGTACGCTCGCATCTCTACGTCGCGCTTGACCTGAAATATGCTAGTCAATCAGAAATTGACGCTGTGCGTGAACACTGCGAACGATTGTCACGTCGCCTGCAAGCGTTCATCGAGTATCTCAAATCTTCCGGCATCAAGGGGCAAAAATTTCACGAAGAGCGCGCAATCTACGAAATCGAACAACCTGAAACCTGAAACTTGAAACCTGAAACTTGAACCTGAAACCTGAAACCTGAAACCTCAACCAATCCAAAGGAGAAACAAATGTCCAATCTTACCCCCGCTCCCAAAGGTTTACTGCCTACGGAGCAACCCGATCTGTGGTTTGAAGATAACGCCGTCGGTCGGATGAAAAAAGAAATCTGGGAAATGAACCAAGCCCAGTTGCAAGCCGTCCTCGCCGAGTACGGTTTTCCGGCAACCGGCGCGGAATGGGCGAAGCCGAACGCGTACATCCAGACAACGCCGCGCTGGAAGGTCGTCGAGAACCGGCGCAAGAACGATGTCGTCTTCATCCCGGTCGGTTGCACCGAACTGCACGGCGATCATTTGCCGAGCGCGGACGACACGCTGTTCGTCACGATGATCTGCGAGGGTGTGCGCCGCTTTACCGAAAAGAACCGCAACGGGCACGTCAACCTCGCGCTCCCGCCGCTGAATTACGGCGCGCATCCGTACCATCACCTCGGCATGCCCGGCACGGTCATCGTCCGCGAAACGGTCGTGCGCGAATTGATGATTGACGTGATGCTCGGTTTGTGGAACGACGGTTTCCGCAAGCAAGTGATCATCAACAATCACGGGCAACTCTGGGTGCTCGAATCGGCGATCCAGGAATTTCAGAAACGCTTCCAACTGCCCGGCATTTTCCAGGTGCTCGATTGGCATCGCGGCGTGCGCGAAATGTTCCGCACGAAAGAACGCGGCGGCGGCTGGGACACGAACTTTGTCCACGCCGACGAATCCGAAACGTCGCTCTCGCTCTACCTCTTCCCCGAAATGGTAGACATGAACCACGCGGTGGACACCGAAGGGCGCAGTTATCTGCCCGACGGACACTTTGACAAATCGGTAGACCCGTTCGGTCGCCCGCATCGCTGGTCGGAAGGCGAAGGCCATTTCCCGATTGAAATGGCGGCGACACCGGAAGGCGTCGTGGGCAAAGCGCGGAGCGGCGATGCGCGCAAGGCATTGCGCCCGCTCGCCGCGATCCTGCGCTACCTCACGATGGTGAACGACGACATTCTCACGGCGTTCCCCGCCGGCAAAGTGCCGCCGGTCGAAGAGGTCACGCTCCGCAAGCAAGAGGAAATGGAGCCGTTCCTCCGCGAACCGATGAGTCCGGGTTGGCGACCAGTGTATGCGTTGCCGCGCCTCGGGCAAGACACATTGGTCGGGTAAAAAATCACCAATGAACCAATGAACCAATGAGCCAAATCGAAAATTGGTTTGTATTCATTGGCTCATTGGTCAATTGGCTTATTGATTTCTATGAAACTAGCATTTGTGATTTCCACCCAGCCCACCCAATTTCAGGCGATTGCGTTCGATCCGAATTTTGAAGGGAACGCGGCGCACCTCGCCAACCTGGGTTACGACGGAATCGAGTTGGGCGTGCGCGAGCCGGCAAAACTCGACGCGGCGGAACTGAAACGCACGCTCGCCAAATATCGGCTGGCGGTGCCGGCGTTGGGCACGGGGCAGGCGTTCGTCGAGGAGCACTTGGCGTTCACCGATCCCGATGCGGCGGTGCGCGACCAAGCGGTGGCGCGCGTACGAACGCACATCGCACTCGCGGCGGAGTTCGAGCCGAAACCGCTAGTCATCATCGGCTTGATTCGCGGCAAAACGCACCCAACCATTTCGCGCGCGCAAGCGCACGCGTGGATGGTTGATGCACTGCAAACGCTGGCGCGGGAGGGCGCGGCGCGCGGCGTGCGTTTCGCCATCGAACCGATCAATCGGTACGAAACCGATTGGGTAAACGATGTTGCCGGCGCGCTCACGCTGATTGACGAAATCGGCGCGGACAATGTCGGCATTTTGTACGACACGTTCCACGCGAACATCGAAGAGCCGAGCATCGAGGCGAGTTTGCGCGCGTGCGGCGCGCGGCTGTTCCACGTCCATCTCGCCGATTCAAACCGCTGGTATCCGGGCGCGGGGCACACGCCCTTTGCCAACATCCTGGCGACGTTGCGCGAGATGCGGTACGGCGGTTGGGTCAGCGCGGAAATTTTGCCCAAGCCGGATGTCAAGACGGCGGCGGGGGAAACGTTCAAAACGATCAAGCCGCTCGTATAAAAAAACTTCCAGGTCTCTATGACCTGGAAGTTTTTTGATTTAGACAACGCGGCGTCCGCCCTGAAGTTCGTCTTGCAATTTCTTGAGTTCGTCCATTTTGCCTTCGGCGGCAAGTGCGGCTTGTTCCGCCCACGTGCTCGGATCGCCGGGCAGTTGGTTCTCGCTCAAGATTTGGCGCAATTTTTCAACGTCAGTTGCGGCAAGTTGGTTGAACGACTGGATGCCGGCACGATTGAGCGTCTCAGCGATTTTCGGTCCGATTCCTTCGACGACGGCGAGATCATCACTCGGCACGAGGATGGCTTCTTTGGCGGCTTTGGCAAAGCGGAACTTGAGCGCTTTTTTCGCGGGCACGTCAATTTCCTGACCCGCTTTGGGTCCAAAGCGCATCAGCATTTTGCGCGCGGGACGCTCGGACAAGGCGATGATGCCGATGCCTGGCAGAGTAAATTCGTTTTTGGCTTCGGCGTATGCGAGTTCGGCGAGCGCATCTAAAACCTGATCCACGACTTTTTTCTGAACACCGGTCTTGTCCGCGAGGGCAGACAGAATTTCCGACTTGGTCATTTTCGCCATAAATGTTTCTCCTTTGTGGAATGTCTTTGCCGCGTGGCAAAGGTATCGTTTAATCCAGTAAATTGAGCCGTTCGACGCGCCAAGTATACCACACCGCAAACCAAAGTCAACATTGGCGCGTGAGGGCTTGGCGATGATTGTGGTCATTTGGCGCAATTTACGGCTGTTTTTTGACGATTTTTTGAAAAATCCGCTGGGTGTCAAGTTTTCTCGACGATTTCTAGCGGATCACAGAGAAAGAGAGAAGGACAAAAAAACGACAACTGATGTTGTCGTTTTACTGTCGGGGCGAATGGACTTGAACCATCGGCCTCAGCGTCCCGAACGCTGCGCGCTACCAACTGCGCTACGCCCCGATTGCGTGGCGCATTATACTCCGAAACGCAGATTTTGCAAATGGATTATGCACGCGTTTGTTTCACCCATCGGTTGGGTAGAAACGTTAAATGCAACGTCTCTACCCAATCTTAACTCTAGAGCGTTTCAGCGCCAGTCAGCAAGTTTTGATTTTACTTGAGCGGGAACACGATTTCGGTTTTGATTTCGTGCGGCGGCGTTTCCGGTCCGCTGTAATAAACTTCGTACGCGACATCCGCCGCTTGATAGCCCTGTGCTCCAATCCATTTCATCAACACATCGTACGCCGGACCGACTTGATCGTACGGTCCGATGTGCACCGTGCTCGCGAGCTTGCCGCCGGGAAATTCGCTCGGCTGAATCTCGCCCTTGCCGGCAATTTTGTGCGCGACGGGGAA
>CAIKBD010000311.1 GCA_903825565.1 uncultured Anaerolineales bacterium
AAAAGCCGCGCAATGACGCGAGGGTGACAATTCGTTGGAAGTTCACCAAGGAAGATGCTCGCCGCGTCTTCGCCAAGTATTACCCAACCCCGCAAGATTAAATTGTTAAAGCACTAGTCGTCTTTAGGACGAACTTGTACGAGAGGTGCTGTGTGGTAACATCTCGTTACGCCGAACTGGTTGCGCCCGGCAAGTTTGCGATCCGGGAGGAAACGCTAGAGCCGAGCGCCGATCAACTTCTCGTCCGCATCACGCATTGCGGACTCTGTCAGTACGATCTGGCGTACTTTAAGGGCATCGTCGGCAAAACGCCGATGAGCATCGGGCATGAGCCGGTCGGCGTCGTCGAAGCGGTGGGGCACAACGTGCGCGGGTTTGCGCCGGGCGACCGGGTGACCGGCGTGTACGCGTATCTGCGCGCGTTCGCCACCTATGGCTTGGCGGAGCCACACCAAGTGCTACGCGTGCCGCCGCACATCGCTTCGGAACACGCGCTTGCCGAGCCGCTCAAGTGTGTCGCCACGATTTTGCGCTCTGCGCCGCCGGAGTTTGGCGATCACGTTTTGGTGATGGGCACAGGGTTTATGGGTTTGCTGATCATCGCGGGCTTGGCGGGGCGCGGCGTCGGTTCGTTAATCGCGGCGGACATTCGGGCGGAGCGTTTGGCGCTCGCCACAGAATTTGGCGCGACGCACGCGCTCGATTCGCGCGCGCCGGATTTTCTCGAACGCGTTCAGGCGGTTACCCAGGGGC
This sequence comes from uncultured Anaerolineales bacterium, assembly GCA_903825565.1. Lineage (GTDB taxonomy): Bacteria > Chloroflexota > Anaerolineae > UBA4142 > UBA4142 > CAIKBD01. The sequence goes on from CAIKBD010000311.1 coordinate 754, forward strand.
ATGGCACGGATGTGGTCTTTGAGGTGACGAGCAACGCCGAGCCGGTTGAACTTGCCGCGAAAACCCTGCGCCGCACGCGCGGGCGATTTGTGCTGGCGGGTTGGCACGGGCAACCGGGCACGTACACGTTGCGGAACTGGACGACGCGCGGGGCAATTATTCTCGGCGCGCATCCGGCTTTTTCGTTAGACGAGTTTGAGGATATGCGCCGCGCGATGGATGGTTTGGCGCGCGGTGTCTTTCCGATGCACCGCCTCGTCACGCATCGCTTTCCGCTCGATGAGATTCAGACCGCGTTTGAAATTGCGAGGGCTGGCGCGGACGGTTACATCAAAGGCGTAATCACGCCATAAGCCCAAAATCCACGCAACGAAAAATAGCGAGCCGCTTTGACCGGCTCGCTATTTTTAATTCGGTTGACGACTTGCACGCTATCGGGAGTACCGCCCGCGCAGATCGTTCCAGCGCACCATCACCACGTCGCGGAAATTGCGCCAGGAATCTTTGAGCGGATTGACTTTGGTCTCGCTACCGTACCGCCATTCGACCGGCACCTCTTTAATGCGGACGCCGGATTTTTGCGCGATGAACAACACTTCGACATCGAACCCGGTCACCATCGCATCGGTGATCTTTTTCGCGTCCGCACCGTACAGCCGCATCCGCGAAAACACATCGCGCGCCACCTCATCGCGGAACGCCTTAAAGCCGCACTGGGTATCGTTAATGCCGCGCACTGTGAGCAGGCGCACGATCCCATTGAACACGCGCCCCATCAAGTGGCGGTAGAACGGCTCCTTGATCCGTTTTGCGCCGTTCCCCTCGCGCGAGCCGATCACCACGCCGTACCCGCGCTCGAACCAGGGCAACATTTCGGCGATCTCTTCAATCGGCGTCGAGAGATCGGCGTCGGAAAATAAGACAATGTTGCCGCGCGCCGCAAGCACGCCGGCGCGCACCGCATAGCCCTTGCCGCGATGATCGTTGCGAATGACGCGCACATCGGGATGTGCCGCGCCGAACGACTCGGCGACCTGCGCCGTTTGATCGCGACTGCCGTCGTCCACGACGATCAGCTCGCTCGTGTACGTTTGGCGCGCGAGAAACGCCGTAATCTGTTCGAGCGTCTGGGGCAAGCGGCGTTCCTCGTTGTACGCCGGCACGACGACCGAGAGGAACGGGCGAATAAGTTGAGCGCTAATCGCTAGACTCCGAATGTAATTTAGGATTTCAGATTTCAGATTTCAGATTTAGAATTAATCGCAAGCGTAAATTCTAAATCCGAAATCTGAAATTCTAACCTCTTGCCTATTCTATCCGAAACAATGAAAAACACAAACGCTAACGCGCGCGCGTGATCGCAACGCGTCCGATCTCGACGGCGCCGGGCGCGAGCGCATTGCCTTGCTCGTCTACGAGACCGACCAAAATTTGCGCGTTGCCCGGTAACGTCGCGGCGTCAACTGGCACGCTCACTTTGTCGAGCCAAGTTTCGCCGGGGTTCCACGCGCGCGTGGCAAAGCCGTTTGCCGGGCGATACCGGACCGCGGCGCGCACCGCGCCGCGCGCGTCTAGAATTTTGAGCTCGGCAAAATAATCGTGCGCCGGCTTTTGCTCCGCGCGCCAGTACAACGTCACGCGCAACGCGTCGCCCGCGCCGATTTCATCCGGCAAACTGGCAAACCCGGCGAGCGCGATTTCGTTCCACCGCGCGTTCGCCGGATTCGGCGGCAAGATTGGCTCGCTCACGCCGGCGGGTTTGGCGATCTGAATCGCGCCCAACGCGATCAGTTGTCCGCGCGCACTGGGCACACGCGCGCCGGTCGCGTCTGCAAGCGCGATTTGGATCGCGTAATCGCCGGGCGGCGTACCGGGCGGCACGCGCAAAGTGTGCCGGTCGGCAACTGTTTGCCCGGCTTGCCAGCGCGACGTGGGCAAGGTTCCGCTCGCTGGCGGGCTTTCGGTTTGCGCCCACGTCACGTCGCCGGACGCGTTCGTCACACGCACATTCACGTTGCAATCGCCGGCGATGGCGCGCGGCGCTTGCCAGTCGAGTTGCACTGTAACGATGCCGCGCCCGGCTTCGACCGGCGCGGCGTTGAAATGATAGCCGCGCAATTCCATGCCGTTGGCGAACGCAAGCGGCGATGCAAATGTTTCGCCGCGCGCCGGCGTACCGGCGCGATAGGCAAGCAGACGCATCTTGCCGTATTTGCTTTCGCCGAGCGGAAACGCGTTTTGCGTCAGCCACACTTCGGCGTCGTGGCGCGGCAGATCGAGCACGATTGCCCACACATTGCGCGCTTGACTCACTGCCGCATCCAAATCCTTTTGATCTTCGAGCGCGCCGTATGCGAGCGGCGCACCGGCGTAATGACTGAGAAAGTAGCCCTCGTGCCAGTACGCGTGAAAGAGGACCGCGTCGCCCGGTTGGGCGTGCGTTTCCACTTCACGGATCAGCGGCAGGTAGTCTTCGACGACCGCGCTGTAGCGATTGTAAACGAAAAAATAATTTTGCGTCGAGTAGCCCAAAACGCCGAGCAGGATCGCCGCGCCGGCAAACGCCAACCACCGGGCGCGGCGCGCGCTGAGCGCGAGCATGCGCGCGAGCAAAAGCATCAGTGGGATGCATGCCAGGGCAAAGAGGCGACCGCGATACAGCGGCATCAGCAAGTAGAGCGGGTAATAACCCAGGATCGGAACGACGACGAGCAGAACGAGCAACGCGTCTTCCGAGTTTGCCGCGCGCGAAACCAGTCCAACGATCAATGCGCTGACGATCAGCGCGGCGATGCCGCCGGCGATCTGTAACGCCAAACCGGTCGGCAACGTTGTGCCGGCAGAGATCGCCGCGAACCCGCGCGCAAGAAACGTGGGCAAATCCATTGGTGTGGCATCGCCCGCCACATCCTTGATTCCCGTAAATGCGCTGACGTAGCGAAACGCAAGCCAGGGGATGAACGCGGCGACGATGCCGAACGAAACGGCGAACCAGCGCACGACGAACGCGCGCCGCGCGTTGAACTGCGGCAACACCACGAGTCCCATCGCCAAAAAAATCAGCGCGGTGTGGTACAGCGTAAACAATGCGAGGAGCATCGCCGCGGCGTACATGATCCAGCGCGCGCGCGTTTCGCGTGCGTTCAATTTTGCAAAGGCGTACAAACCCAGACTGACGAGAAACATTGCCAGCGCGTACATTCGCACTTCTTGCGCGTACTGCACGGGGAACGGCGCCACCGCGACGAGGAGCGCGGCGCACGCGCCGGCGCGCGCGTCGAACATGCGCTTGGCGATCACCCATGCGAGCGGAATGAGCGCCGTGCCAAAGCACACGGAGAAAAAACGGATTGCCAGTTCGGAGCGCCCGGCAACCTGAAAGTAGAAATGCAAGAGGTAATAGTACAGCGGCGGGTGCGGATCAATCGTCGTCGTGTCGAGCGTGATCGTGAGGAGATCGCGGCTGGCGGAAAAAACGCTAAACCCTTCGTCGCCCCACATCAACAAATCGCTCACGTGGAACATCCGCAGTGCGAACGCCAGCAAGGTTAGCGTGATCACCAAACTTTGCGCGGGCGCAAAGTTTTTTCCTGCGTCGGACGATTTACGGAAAATTATCATGCTGGTTTGTCGCAAATCAAAAGGATGTGTGGGTACGGCATCAAGTCCCACAAAAAGTGAAGATAGATTGGCGCAAAGCCGGTCGCCGCGAGTTGCCTTTGCCACGCGCCTGCCGACCGGTACGCCAGGTCGTCGCGCGGCGACATCAAAACATCGAGCAAGTACGTGAACGCGAGCATTAAACGCGGCGCGGTATCAATATCTTTGAGCAGGAATCTGCCAGTTGGTTTGAGATGTGCGAACAAATCAACCAGCAACCGATTGCCACTCTCCAACGGGATGTGATGAAAGACATCCAGCGCGTATGCGCCGGCAATCGGTTGCGCGGGTCGCCAATCGCGCAAATCGCGCTGGATAAATTCGACATTGCGGATGCCGAGTTGCGCCGCCGCCACGCGCGCAATCTGCAAGCGGCGCGCGTTCACGTCCAAGCCGATGACGCGCGCGTTGGGTTTGCACGCCGCGATGTACAGCGCGAACAAGCCAAAGCCGCAACCCAAATCGAGCAGGTCGCCTTCGTCCGGCAAATACTGCTCCATCTCTTCGAGAAAGCGCAGGTGGATGATCTTGAACCGCACGAACGCGTACAGGCGAATGACGCCGGAGTACGCGGCGATGATCCGCGCGGCAAGATCACGCTTGAGCCGATATTTATCTTGTGGGCTTTCGATGATGGCGAGTTTCATTCTGCGTCTCGACGCCGGCGGTATGGGTTCATTGCAGTAGCGCGGTTTCGATCTCCGCATCACTCGCGCGGCGAAGCACTTGGCTACGCCGCGCCAACCAGCGCGGCAAGCCGAACACGCCGGCGATCTGTCCGCGCAGGCGCGCGCGCGCCGCCGCGCCGCGAATTTGTTTGAGCGCATCGAACGTGATCTGCAATTGCGCGCGCACAATTTTCGCCCAATGTTTTTTCCACAAACCGCTCGGATAATTTTTCGCAATGACCCAGATCAGATTACGCCCGACGAAATAACTTGCCAGCGCGCCGCCGCCGGTCGCGCTGACCAT
>CAIKBD010000312.1 GCA_903825565.1 uncultured Anaerolineales bacterium
ACGACGCGGTACAATTGGCAAAACGACACGAACAACCGCGCGTTCGATTGGTTCTTTGAAAACATTCCGAATGATAACGCCAACCCCGCGCAATTGCCCAATGGGTCTGCGTCCGACAAATTTGTCGAGCAAGACCGGCGCACGAACACCAAAACTTTCTTGACGCTCCCACTGATCGGTTGGACGCCGAAAGCGCGGGCAGTGGCGTGCGGGTTCAGCGTGGCAAAGTACGGCGCGCAACAGCAAACCGATTCGTGGCGGCCCGATTGCGGCAACGGCAAAAAGCCGGATGGATCGAATGTGACCGGCAACGATCCGACGGATACGAGCGTGGCGATCACGCCAGCGTTCGCGCAAAGCTGGATGCAACACTTGATTGGCAAGTACGGCGCGGCGGCAAATGGCGGCGTCGCGTTTTACAATCTCGACAACGAGCCGATGTTGTGGCATCTCACGCACCGCGATGTGCACCCGACGCCGGTGAGTTACGACGAAATTCGGGATCGCACGTATCAATACGCGGCGGCGATCAAGGTGACCGATCCGAACGCACTGGTGCTGGGTCCCGCGTTGTGGGGCTGGAGCGCGTACTTTGCCTCCGCGCTCGACACGACGAACAATTACGCCGATCGCGCCGCGCATGGCAACACGCCGTTTACCGCGTGGTACTTGCAACAATTGCGCGCGCACGAACAGGCAAACGGCACACGCATTCTCGATTACCTCGATCTGCACTTCTACCCGCAAGCCACGAATGTTTTTTCGGCGAACGCCGGCGACGCCACGACCCAGGCGTTGCGCCTGCGCTCGACGCGCGCGTTGTGGGATCCGACGTACGCCGACGAAAGTTGGATCGCGCAAACCGCCGAGGGACCCTCCGTGCGTTTGATTCCGCGCATGAAAGATTGGGTCAACGCGAATTATCCGGGAACCAAGATCGCGCTCGGCGAATACAACTGGGGCGCGCTGAATCACATCAACGGCGCGCTCGCGCAAGCGGATATTCTCGGCATCCTGGGGCGTGAAAGCGTGGACTTGGCGACGTTGTGGGATCCGCCAACGACTGCACAACCGGGCGCATTCGCGTTTCGCGTGTACCGCAATTACGACGGCGCGGGCAAAGCATTTGGCGAAACGAGCGTGCGCGCGACGAGCGCGAATCAAGCGCAACTCGCGATCTACGCCGCGCAACGCGCCGGCGACAACGCGGTGACGGTGATCGTGATCAACAAAACGAGCAACGCGCTGGTCAGCAACGTCGCGCTTGCCGGGTTTACGGCGAGCGCATCCGCGCAGGTGTTTCGTTATAGCGCAGACAATCTCGCGGCGATTGTGCGCCAACCGGATCAATCACTCACTGCCGGCGGATTCAGCGCGACGTTTCCGGCAAACTCAATCACCCTGTTTGTGTTTCCCGCGAGTCAAGCCGGCGCTAACCTCGGGCATTTTCTGCCGATGATTCGGCGTTGCGTCGCGTGTTGAATGACCGAACTGGACAATCCGTTCGCAACAAAAGCCGGCACGCGCCGGCTTTTGTGTTCTTACCGCAACTTTAACGATTCAAGTTTTGGTGCTATACTAAACGCAAAGATGCAATCCGCACGCGCGGCAACCATCCCAATTTACCCGCCGCGCAATTTTTTGAGGTTATCATGGCAACCCACGTTCAAACCAAACTCGCGCCCGTCACTTGGCGCACGCTCCCCCGCAACGTCTGGGCGGTGAGTCTCACCAGTTTCTTTATGGACATTTCAAGCGAGATGGTAATCAATATCTTGCCGCTCTTTTTGGCAAATGTGCTCGGCGTCCAAACGAGCATCATCGGCGTGATCGAAGGATTCGCCGAGACAACCGCAAGTTTGCTCAAGGTGTTCTCCGGTTGGCTGTCCGATAAACTGCGCGCGCGCAAATGGCTCGCGGTTTCCGGTTACGCATTTTCCGCGCTCGTCAAGCCGCTGTTTTACTTTGCGGCATCCTGGGAAGCGATTGCCGGCGCGCGCTGGGTGGATCGCCTGGGCAAGGGCATTCGCACGGCGCCGCGCGATGCGCTCGTCGCCGATTCGACGGATGCGCGCGCGCGGGGGTTGGCATTCGGGATCAGCCGCGCGGCGGACACGGCGGGCGCGTTCCTGGGCTTGCTCATCGCGCTGGGCGTCGTGTGGTTCGCGCAAGCCGGCGCGGTCGAACTGCACGAAGCCACGTTTCGGACGATTGTGTTGTTCAGCATCGTGCCGGCATTTCTCGCAGTGCTCGCGCTCGCGGTGATCGCGCGCGATGTGCCGGTGCAAGGCGAACGCGCGCTACCCAAGTTCGCCTTTGCTGCGCTCGGCAAGCCGTTTATGATCTTGATGGGGATCGTCTGTATCTTTGAACTGGGCAACTCGTCCGATGCCTTTCTCGTTCTGCGCGCGCAGAACCTGGGCATCAACGTGATTGGCGTGTTGCTGATGCTGATCGGGTTCAACGCCGTCTACACCGTCTTGTCTGCGCCGGCCGGTTCACTCTCCGATAAAATCGGACGCCGGCGCGTGATCATCGCCGGCTGGTTGATGTACGGCGCAGTGTACCTGGGTTTCGCGCTGGCGGATGCGGCGTGGCAAGTGTTTGCGCTCTACGCGGTGTACGGCGTATACTATGGCTTGGCGTATGGCACGACCAAAGCGCTCGTCGCCGATCTCGTGCCGGAAAATTTGCGCGGCACGGCGTATGGCACGTACAATGCCGTCCTCAGTCTGATCAGTTTACCGGCGTCGGTCATCGCCGGCATTTTGTGGCAAACGTTTGGCGCGGCGGTCCCGTTTTATTTCGGCGCGGCGCTGGCATTTATCGGCGCGGGAATGTTGGCGTGGTGGTTGCCGCCGCCAACCGCGCATTAAATTCCATCCTGTTTTTTGAAATCCGCGAACGGGGAGTTACGATGTTGGATAACAAACGTCCGAATCCGAAAAAACCGGATTCCGATGACGAGAAAAAACGCCAAGAGCAAGCGCGGCGGCAGATGCGTTTTAGCATCAGTTATTTGATCGTCGGGATGCTCGTGTTGTGGTTGTTTCAAGAATTTATCTTGACACCGCTCGTCGTGCAAGCGACGGAAATTTCGTACAGCGAGTTCAAACAGAAATTGACCGAGGGGCAGATTGTCAAGGTAACAATCCGCGATACGAGCATCGTCGGCGAGATGAAAAACCCGGATCCAAAGGCGACACCAGCGAGTGTGCCGTTCGACACGGTGGCGAACCCGCAAAGCGATCCCAAGTTGATCGAACAACTGCAAGCGGCAAACGTCGCGTTCTCGTTTGGGCGCCCACCCAGCCCAATTGGCAGTTTCCTGTTCGCGTACATTTTGCCGCTCGTTTTGCTCGGCGGGTTTTGGTACTTGATGTACCGGCGCAGCGGCGCGGGCGGCGGCGGCATCGGCGCGATCTTTGGCGTGGGCAAAAGCAAGGCGACCGAAGTCAAGGCGGAAGATGTCGGCGTGACGTACAAAGATGTCGGCGGCGCGGACGAAGCGATTGCCGAATTGCAAGAGATCATCCAATTCCTCAAAACGCCGGAACAATTTGCGAAACTGGGTGGGCGTATCCCGAAAGGCGTTTTGCTCGTGGGACCGCCCGGCACCGGCAAGACCTTGCTCGCCAAGGCGACGGCGGGCGAAGCGGGCACTTCGTTTTTCGAAACGAGCGGCTCGGAATTTGTCGAAATGTTCGTCGGCGTCGGCGCGGCGCGTGTGCGCGATTTGTTCGAGCAAGCGCGCAAAGCCGCGCCCGCGATTGTGTTCATTGACGAGATTGATGCGATTGGGCAGAGCCGTGCCGGCGCGGTGCGGTTCGGCGGCAACGACGAGCGCGAGCAAACGCTGAACCAACTGCTCGCCGAGATTGACGGCTTTCAAACGACCGCGACCGCGCCGGTGATCATCATGGCGGCGACGAACCGCCCCGAAGTGCTCGACCCGGCATTACTGCGCGCGGGGCGGTTTGATCGTCAGATCACGGTGGGCAATCCTGATCTTGCCGGGCGTTTGCAGATTTTGAAAATTCACAGCCAGAGTATCAAGCTCGCGCCGGATTTCGATTGGGAGCGCGCGGCGCGCATGACGCCGGGTTTTAGCGGCGCGGACATTGCGAACATCATGAACGAATCCGCGCTTCTCGCCGCGCGGCGTAATGCCGATGCGGTTGCGCTCGCCGATTTCGAAGCGGCTATCGAGCGCGTGGTTGCCGGCTTGGAAAAGCGAAGCCGCGTGATGAACGAGGCGGAGCGCAAGACCGTCGCGTATCACGAGTCGGGGCACGCGCTGGTCGCCGCGCTCGTGCCGCATGGCGATCCGGTCAGCAAGATCAGCATCGTCCCGCGCACGCGCGGCGCGCTGGGGTACACGATGCAAATGCCGACCGAGGATCGCTACTTGCTCACCCAGGATGAATTGCAGGATCGGATCGCGGTGATGCTGGGCGGACGCGCGGCGGAAAAGATCGTTTGCAACCAGATCAGCACCGGCGCAAGTGACGACATTCTGCGCGCGACCGAACTGGCGCGGCGGATGGTCACCGAGTTTGGGATGAGCGAGAAACTGGGATCGGTGCGCTACGCGGGTCAGCAGCTTCAGTACTTGGGCGGGGCAGTGGAGGACAGCGGAAACGTGAGCCAAGATACGCGCCAGGTGATTGATGGCGAAGTGCAACGTTTCGTGACGGAGCAGTACGAGCGCGCACAAGGTTTACTGCGCGCGCATCGTGACGCGCTGGAAAAATTAACTCAGCAATTGCTACAGCAGGAAACAGTGGATGGGGGCGCAGTCAAGCGCGCGTTGGAGGAGACACTCAGCCATTCCTAAATAGTTCGTGATCGGCGAACGCGTTCCTAGATCGAGTGTCTAGCCAGATGGGGGGAATATGGCGCAGACATTATTCCAGCAGGTTTTGGAAATGTGCATACCCTATTTCCAAAGCCAAGTCCAGGCGGAATTATTTCTTGCCCGGCAGTGTCAGTTCCATTTGAATTGCGAGCCGAAAGATCTCGCGCCGAATCATTTGTGGAATCTTGCCAATTGGGTGATGACTTCGGGCGCGTTGCTGATCGGCAAGGCGAAAGCCGAGGAACTGAGCGACAAGATTCGGGACATTCGCAAGCAAATGGGGGCGCATCTGAGCGTGTAAATTTCACCGTAGGTGGCGGCTTGGTTGTCTGGAGCGTGGGAGACGAAAGTTTTTCCTCCGTGCGAATTGTTGTTGCCTGACGCTGGTTCTTGAGCGCCGCGCGTACAATTTTTCGGGGCGAGCCAATGGCTCGCCCCGATGTGTTTTAGGATCGTTTTTGTTTTTGCTACGCCAACGCTTTTTCAAACGTTGCCAAACCCGCGCCCTCGTTGAACTCGTAGCGTGAGGCGAGTAGCGCGCCTTCGATGGCGGAAAGCGTCGCCGCCAAATCCGCCGGCGACACGACGCCCATGTGCCCAACGCGAAAATATTTTTCGCGGATCGCCGGATGCAAGCCACCCGCGACGACAATGCCGCGCTCGCGGATTTTGCCGATCACCTTGGCGTCAATTTCCGCCGGGAAGTACGGCGCACTCATCGTCGTTGCCGCAATCGCGTGGCGCACCGGCACCTGCTTGAGTCCGATGGCGGCGATGCCGGCTTTGAACGCGTCGCTCAATTTCTGGTGACGCGCCACACGCGCCTCCATGCCTTCCGCCAAAATTTGGCGCAGACTTTCGTGCAACGCGTACACCAAGTTCACCGGTGGCGTGCCGAAATACGCGGCTTTGCGCGCCAGGTATGCTTCCATCACCGGCAACCAGTTCGTCCAGTCCGCGTAATAGTTGGCGACCGGCGTTTTGCGCGCGCGAAACGCTTCGAGCGCGCGCGGCGACACGACGACGAGCGCGAGACCAGGCGGCACGCCAATCGCTTTTTGCGATGCGGTCAGCGTAACATCCACGCCCCATTCATCCTGCCGTAGCTCCATCCCGGCAACCGAGCACACCCCATCCACGACGACGAGCGCATTGTGCTGGCGTCCCAGTTGCGCGAGCGCGCGCACGTCTACCGCGACGCCGGTGGACGTGTCCACGTGTGTCACCGTCAAAATTTTTGGCTGGCTGCGCGCAAGTTCCGCCGCGACGCGATCCAGCGGCACCACGTCGCCCACTTCCGCGCGCAGGAGCGTGACCTCCGCGCCGTACCGTTGCAAGATCGCCACCATCCGTTCGCCGAAATAGCCGGTTGAAACGGCGAGCACCTTGTCGCCGGGTTCGACCAGATTGCTCGCGGCAATATCCATCGCGAGCGTGCCCGAGCCGGCGATCACGAACGGCGTTGCGCTCGGCGCAAGGAAGGCTTGCTTGGTGAGTTCGAGGGTGCATCCAAAGCGTTCGATAAATTCCGGCGCAGTATGCCCGGCGGTGGGCGCGCTCATCGCGCGCAATACGCCGGGATCGAAATTGATCGGACCCGGGATCATCAACAAATCGCGTTCGCTCATTTCCACTCCTTCAAAAAAATCAAACAGATTTCCAATTGGTTCGCGCGCCAAGACTTGCGCTACTCATTCCCGCCGCGAAATTCGCGGCGAGTGATTTCCATTTCGATGCCGTCGTACTCGCCGAGGTCGGGCGCAAAGCGCCGCGTGACCCCCAGGTTCCGAAAGCCGCACGCGTCGAAACACCGTTGCGCGCGCAGGTTGTTGAGGAAAGTGTACAGGTGAATGCGTTCGAGCGAGGTCGTCTCAAATACGTACCGCAATAACAGCGTGATCGCCTCGCGCCCATAACGCCTGTTCCGCGCCGGCGCTTCGCCGATGAGGATGCCCAGTTCGGCTTCGTGTTTGTCCCAGTCAATCGCAAATACGCCGATCCGCCCGATCAACTCGCCGGCGCGGGTGACGATAAAGAACATGCGGCGATGACTCCACGCGTTGCGGCGTTCGCTGTTCAAGCGGTCTCGGAATTCGGCGAACGAGAGCTCGGTGGGGGTGCCGCCGCTCCAGCGCAACAACTCCTCGTCGCAACTCCACCGATATACGCGTGCGGCTTGCGCGTCGGTCAGCGGGTCTTCGAACGGGCGCAAGCCAACCCGATTGCCCCAGAGAATCGGCATAGGTGTTTAGGGGACGATGAACGGCTTTACCTGTAACAAACCAATAATCGTTTTGGCGTCCACGATCTCACCGCGCGCGATCATCGCTACTGCTTCGACAAAGGGCACGTGTTCGAGCTGAATCCATTCGTCGTCTTCCGGTGATGCCTTGCCCTGGGACAGACCGCGCGCAAAAAAGAGAAACATTTTCTCGGTGCAAAAACCGGGGCTGGCATAAAAATAACCCAAGGCATCCCACGTGAGCGCGTGGTAGCCGGTTTCTTCTTTCAATTCGCGCGTGGCGCACAACGCCGGGTCTTCGCCGTCTTCCAGCGTGCCCGCCGGAATTTCCAGCAATTCGCGCCCCGCGCCGGAGCGATATTGGCGTACGAGCACGACCCGGTTTTGCGCGTCGAGTGCGATGATGGCGACTGCGCCGCGATGTTCGACGACTTCGCGTGTGACGAGTTGGCGCGACGGCATCCGCACTTGATCCAGCCGCAGTTTGACGACGCGTCCGCGATACAAATATTCACTGCTGAGAATTTCTTCAGCCATGTTGGCTCCTGACACAACGCGAGGCGCACCGTCAGCGGGCAAGCCCGGACGCCGCGCCTCGCTTGCAGAATCGTGCTTTATTGCGGTGGAATGATCAAGACCATGCCAGGATAGATCGCGTTGGGGTTGGGCAAGTGATTAGCAATTTGTAGCGCGTACGTCGTCGTGCGAAAGCGCACCGCAATCGAAAACAGCGTGTCGCCGGTTTGCACGGTGTAGGTGTTTGCGCCGCCGACGGGTGGCGTTGTGGGCGTGGCGCCGGGCGCGGGCGGCACGTTGATCGGTGCGCCGCTACTGCCGGGGATGTTCAAGACCTGACCGGGGTAGAGGTAATTTGGGTTCACGCCAGGGTTGGCGGCTTGCAATTGGGCGACGCTCAAACCAAATTTGCGCGCAATCGAGTACATCCACTCGCCGCGTTGGACGGTGTAGGTGGTTGCCTCGCTGGGTGGGGTTGTGCCGGGACCCGGGATCGGGCTGGGGGCGACGCTACCGCCGGGCGCGGGAATTTTCAACACTTGACCGGGGTAGATCATGTTGGGGTTGATCCCAGGATTGGCGGCGATCAACTCGCGCGCGGTAATGCCGAATTGACCGGCAATCTTGTTGATCCAGTCGCCCCATTGCACGGTGTACGTGCCTGGCGCGCTCGTGCTGGGCGTTGTCGGCGGAAGCGCGGAGGGTGTGCTGAGCGCGGGCGGTGTGCCCGGCGCTGGCATAGCAGTTGGCGGTGTAGGCGGCATCACAACCACTAACGTCGCGGTTGCGCCGGGCGTTTCGGTGGGAATGGGCACCAGCGTGACCGGCACCGTTGGGCTAGTGGCGGGCAAGGTTACGACGGGCGTAACATTTTGTGCGGAGATCGTTGGTGCGGGTTCGATGGGCTTGTCGCGAGTACAAGCAATTGCGCTCAGCGCAATTAGGACAATGGTCGCAAGCATCAAGAAGCGTTTCACAGAAACCTCGGTCATGGCGAACCTCCTTTAGAATTCGGTGTCGCCGGGTTGCACAATTATGATAACACAAGTCAGGATAAGCGTCAAGGCGATTTGGGCTTTTTCGCCAAAGTCCATGTCCAGCCGGCTGTGGCAAGCATCACCAGCGCGCATCCCAGGTAAATGACGATCAAGCCAACGCTCGACAACAAGGCATACGCCACGAGCGGTCCAATCGCGCTACCCAAATCGCCGGCGGTGTTGTATAGACCCAGGTTCTTGCCGTATGCGTGCTTGCCGGCGAGATCGCCGACGAGTGCGGTGCTCAACGCTTGGCTCCCGCCATACGCCAGCGCGGAAACAATCGTGCCGGCAATTAGCACACCCAGGTTCGATGCAGGCACGATCCCCGTGCCGAGCGCGCCCAAAATCAGTGTGAGCGTGAGCAGACCCCAACGTTCGCCCGCGCGATCCGACAATTTGCCGGCGAGCGGCGCGCCCGCCACGCTGATCAAGGTGCGCGCGCCGAGTAGAATCCCGCTCAAACTGGCAATGCCGATTTGCCATGTGCCGACTTGCAGACCCGTGCCGAAACTCGCCTGTACGACCAAGCCCAACGTTGCCGAGACGATCCCTGCCGCCGCTAACCGGTTGACGCCCTGTGCGGCGACCGCCGCCCACAACGCCGGCGTAATCGCGCGCAGACTTGCCCAAATCGAAACGCGTGCCGCATGGGGTGGCACGAAACCGGGCGCCTGGGATCGGCGCGCGAGCAAAGCCGCGAACGCGACAATCGCGCCCAACGCAGAAATACTCGCGCCGATGCCCAGCGCGCCGCGATACCCCACCGCGTCCGTCAGCACCCCGCCGACGAACGACGCCGTCGCCGAGCCAAAGAAAAACCACATTTGATAAATGCCAACCCAGTGACCGCGTTGCGCTTCGGGCGCGGCTTCCAGTACCAAGGCGTTGCCGCCCACCCAAATGCCGGACCATGCCAAGCCCCACAGCAAGCGCGCGACGATCAGCGCTTCGACACCGGTGGTGATCGCATAGAGCGTGGTCGTGAGCACACCCAACGCGAGCGCACCGAGAAAGATCAACCGGCGATTGGGCAATCGATCAAAAAACCAGCCGACGGCATTGTTCGTGATCAGCCGGATCAACCGGTTGATGCTCAAGATCATGCCGACCGCGCCGAGCGCAATTCCCGCGTCGGCAAAACGCGTGGGCAAAACCGCGTAGAGCGTGACATCGCCCATCAACGAGAGCGCGGTCGCCAAGCCGATAGGAAACAGAACGAACGCGGCGCGCGGCGTGGGAGTTGTGTGAGCAGAAGAAATTTGTGTCATGGAAATTCACCCGCCTCGTATTGTATGCGATTCGCGCAAATAGACCAATCGTCAATTGACAAACGGCAAGCGTCAATTGTATAATCCAGATGTTTCAAATTCAGAAAGGATGCGGACTATGGCTGCCAAACAAAACACTTTTGGCGCGCGCGCCCAACTGGGTGAGCACACGATTTATCGGCTCGATCAACTTGCCCGTTCCGGCGTTGCGCCCCAGCTCGATCAATTGCCCTTTTCGATCCGGATTCTGCTCGAAGCGTTGCTACGCAATGAAGACGGTTATCTTGTTACGGCGGAAGATGTCAAGCGCCTTGCCGCTTGGCACGCGCCAAAACCAGTAGATAGCGAATTGCCATTCATGCCGGCGCGCGTCATCATGCAAGATTTTACCGGCGTGCCGTGCGTCGTAGACCTCGCCGCGATGCGCGATGCCGTCCAGCGCCTCGGCAAAGATGCCAAGCAGATCAACCCGCTCGTGCCGGTGGACTTGGTGATCGATCATTCCGTCCTCGTGGATTTCTTTGGCTCGCGCCAAGCGTTGCAGAAAAACGCGGAACTCGAATTTGAGCGCAACCGCGAACGGTACGAATTTTTGCGCTGGGGTGCGCAGGCATTTCAGAATTTGCGCGTCGTGCCGCCCGCGACCGGCATCATCCACCAAGTCAATCTCGAATTTCTCGGACAAGGCGTGCTCGTGCGCGCGAACGAACTGTTCCCCGATACGGTCGTCGGCACCGATTCGCACACGACGATGATCAACGGCTTGGGTGTGCTCGGTTGGGGCGTCGGCGGCATTGAAGCCGAAGCGGTGATGCTGGGGCAACCGCTGTACATGGTCACGCCCCAAGTCGTCGGTTTCAAATTGACCGGCGCGTTGCGCGAAGGCGTAACTGCCACCGATCTGGTGTTGACCGTGACGCAGCTGCTCCGCAAAAAAGGGGTCGTGGACAAGTTCGTGGAATTTTACGGCACGGGCTTGTCGAACATTACCTTGCCCGACCGCGCGACGATTGCGAACATGGCGCCCGATTACGGTGCGACGATGGGCTTTTTCCCGACTGACGATGAAACCCTGCGCTATTTGAAACAGACCGGGCGCACGCGTGCGGCGGACTTGCTCGAACGTTACGCCAAGACGCAAGGTCTGTTTCGCACGGACGCCACGCCCGACCCGGTGTTCACCGATATGCTCGCGCTCGATCTTGGTACGGTCGAACCTTCCCTCGCCGGTCCGAAAAAACCGGAACAGCGCGTTGCCGTGCGCGATCTCAAAACGCGTTTGCGCGAAACGTTGGTCAAGCCGGTCAAGGAAGGCGGTTACGGACTTGCCGAATCCGCCATCGCAAATTCCCCAGCGCCCATCGCTCACGGTGCGGTCGTGCTCGCCGCAATCACCTCGTGCACGAACACGAGCAATCCATCCGTGTTGATCGGCGCGGGCTTGGTCGCTAAGAAAGCAGTTGCCGCGGGCTTGCGCGTGCCGGCGCATGTCAAAACCTCGCTTGCGCCCGGCTCCAAAGTTGTCACCGAGTATCTCGACAAGGCGGGGCTGACGCCATACTTTGAGCAACTGGGATTTTACACGACGGGATACGGGTGCACGGTTTGTATCGGCAATTCGGGTCCCCTGCCCGATCCAGTCGCCAAAGCCGTGACCGAACACAACCTTGTCGCCGCCGCGGTCATTTCCGGCAATCGCAATTTTGAGGGCAGGGTGCACGCGCAGATCAAGGCGAACTTTCTCGCGTCGCCGCCGCTCGTCGTCGCGTATGCGCTCGCCGGCACCACCGACATTGATCTCGAAACGGAGCCGGTCGGCACGGGCACGGATGGCAAGCCGGTGTTCCTGCGCGATCTGTGGCCCTCGCAACAAGAGATCGCCGAGACAATGACGGCGATTGATTCGGACATGTTCGTGAAAACGTACAGCAATGTGTTCGACGGCAATCCGATGTGGAATGCGATCCCAGTTTCCGGCGGTGAAGCGTTCGCGTGGAATGAAAAGTCCACGTACATTCAAAATCCGCCGTTTTTTGGCGACCTGGGTCTGGGGCTGAAACCCCTGCGCGAGATTCGCGGCGCGCGCGCGCTCGGCGTGTTCGGCGACGGTATTACGACAGATCACATTTCGCCGGCAGGCGATATTGCAAAAAGTTCGCCCGCCGCGCGGTACTTGATCGCGCGCAATGTCGAGCCGAAAGATTTCAACCAGTACGGCACGCGGCGCGGCAATCACGAGGTGATGATGCGCGGCACGTTCGCCAACATTCGGATCAAGAACTGGATGCTCGGCGGTGAAGAGGGCGGCTATACGCTCCATTTGCCGGACGGCGAAAAACTGACGATCTACGACGCGGCGATGAAATATCAAGCCGAAGGCACGCCGCTGATCGTGATCGCCGGCAAAGAGTACGGCACCGGCTCGTCGCGCGATTGGGCGGCGAAGGGCACGCTGTTGCTCGGCGTCCAGGCAGTGATCGCGCAATCGTTCGAGCGGATTCATCGCGCGAACTTGGTGGGGATGGGTGTGTTGCCGCTCGTCTTCAAACCGGGCGAAAACGCGGAGACGCTGGGCTTGACCGGGCGCGAGACGTTCAACATTCTGGGAATCGGCAACGCGCTCAAGCCGCGCCAGGAACTCACCGTTGTGGCGATTAACGATGCGGGGCAGCGCAAGGAATTTCAAGTGATTGCGCGACTCGATACGCCGGTGGATGTGGACTATTACAAAAACGGCGGCATCCTGCAAACAGTTCTACGCAATCTGCTCAAGGACTAGATGCTCAAGGAACCCCGTTTCTGGCAGTTGCAGAAACGGGGTTTTCGTTAAATGATTCAG
>CAIKBD010000313.1 GCA_903825565.1 uncultured Anaerolineales bacterium
CCCGCCGCGATCAACGATCAAATCAAAGCGACGAAGGTCACGTTGATTGACGTGCGCGAAGCCAGCGAGTTTGCTACGGGCAAAATCGAAGGTTCGGTCAGTGTGCCCGTTCGCACGCTGATCAAAACGGACAAACTGCCCGCCGACAAAACCGCACCCGTCGTCTTGGTTTGCGCGAGCGGTCATCGCGGGATGATGTCCATCGTCGCGTTGAACCTGCTCGGTTACACGAATGTCAAGAACCTCGCCGGTGGCTTGAACGCGTGGAAAGCCGCGAACCTGCCGGTCGTGCCGTAATTCGATCTGAAAATAAAAAACCTTTCCGGTCTCACAAACTGGGAAGGTTTTTTTATTTTCGGACGCGAACCTCACGACTCGTGTCAGGCGTGCGTGTCAAGTCGCTTGACATCATCCTCTCCCGATCACCGTTTTTGTGAACGGGAGAGGCGATAGGGCGGCGTATGCCGCCGCTTTATTGACGCCCTGCCCGGACGCTGAAGCCGTTTTACAAGACCGCAAAAATCGGGTACAATTTCAATGAGGTGAAACAATGCCCCCCATCCTTTCTATCGTCGGCAAATCTGGTTCCGGCAAAACGACGCTGATCGAAAAATTGTTGCGCGAATTTAATGCGCGCGGCTTGCGCGTCGCCGTGATCAAACATCACGCACATTCTTCTCCGCTGGATTCGTCGGGCAAGGATTCGTTTCGGTTTGCCGAAGCCGGCGCGCAGATGGTGGTCGTCTCGTCACCGGTCGAGATCGCGCAATTCGAACGCGTCGCGCGCGAATGGACGCTTGCCGAAATTGCCGCGCGCGTGGATGACGCCGATCTAATCTTGACCGAGGGTTTCCGGCGCGAGCCGGCGCCCAAGATCGAAATTTCGCGCGCCGAATTAGGCACGGATTTGATCGCGCGTGCCGATCAAGTGGTTGCCGTCGTGACCGACTATCCGGTCTCGGCAAATGTGCCGCGCTTTGAACTCGACGATGCGGCGGGGCTTGCCGCATTTATCTGCGAACGTTTTGTCGTGGATGCGTGAACGCTTGACCAACTTAGTCACAATATCCTATTTGAGAATCGGACGAAGCATTTTATAATGCAGGCAAAGATTCTTCTCCGATAAAGGCAAATCCGTCGAAAGACGGAGACGCAAAGCTACGGGTCTAACTTCCACGTGGAACAAGACCGCCGAGCCGCCGAAGAGAGACGACAGACAAGCCAGCGTCTGGTTCTCATGCTCTCCGGAGAAACAGACGTTTATTTTTTTAGATGGTTTGGAGAGCCGCGGTATGTCCGCTTCCCCCTCAACCCCAGCTAGCAATTCAAAGGCGAATGTGCTTGTGGCGGATGCCGAGAGTAAATCTCGCGCGTCTATCGTGATGGCGTTCAAACGCAAGGGTTATGCCGTCCAAGACGCGAGTACGCCTCAAGACGCGTTGGCGTGTCTGCAAACACAACGTCCTGAACTTGTAATCCTCGATCCGCAATTTCCTCACACCGACGCGGTGGACTTGATGCGCCGCGTCCGCGCCGTGCGCCGCGACCTGGCGATTGTGATCCTCACCAGTCAAGCCACTGCCGATAATGCCATCGCCGCAGTCAAAATCAACGCGGTGGATTTTTTGATCAAGCCCTGCAAGCCGGACGATCTCTTGCTGGTGGTGGCGCGCGCGCTGGCGGAACGCGCGCAACAAACGAAACATCAACGCTTGCTCGAAATGGTGACGCAAGCGATGGACGCGTTGCGGCAGACGGAAGATGCTGAAGTTGCCGCCGTGCTGCCTTTGCCGCCCGGCATGGAAGCCGTCGCGCCAAGCCCCGACATTGTGCAGATTGGCGTCCTGACCTTGGATCGCCAAAAGCGCATGGCTTGGCTACGCACGAACCCGGCGCGGCGCATCGAATTGACCGAAGGCGAAGTGGCAATTCTCGTCGCGTTGATCGAAAAGCCCAACCAGGTGTTGACGTGCAATCAGTTGGCGCGCACGGCGTTGGGTTATCAAGACATGGACAAGTGGACGGTGGAAAACGTTGTGCGCTCGGCGGTTTTCCGGTTGCGCCAAAAATTGGAAGCGGACGCCGATGCGCCGCAATTGATCCGCACGGTGCGCGGGCGCGGTTATTTTTTCTCGCCGGCGTAATGCATTCCGGGCAACGAATTTCAAAATACAGTGAGGTCCCGATGGACTTGGAACAACGCGTGCAAGCGCTCGAAAACGAAATCAAAATTCTCAAGATCGAAATTCAAAAAACGCTGATTGCCATTCAAGAAACATTGCCCGACCAGCCAGCCGCGCCGCGGCGTTGGCAAAAGCGGGCGTGGGTGTTGGCGTTGATCAATATGTTGATCGCCATTGCGTTGTTCACAAACATTTACCTGTACGTCCCCGGCAAGTTGCCCTACAGCGTCACACCCACCGTCGAGACTTGGTTGCGCGCGGGTTGGGTGGCGCTGGCGTTTATCTGGCTCCTGTTGCAAATCTATCCGCTGTTGCTCTTGCTCGAAGAGGAAGACGCCGAGTGGCAAGGCGTCATGTGGCGCAATGCGCAAACCTTGTTGCATGCGCGGCCCAGTTTACTCGTCGTGTTGACGACCGGCATTGTGGTTGCCGCTGTGTTGAGCGCGATTGCGCCGACCGCATGGCTGATCGTTTCGCTCATCCTCTTGATTGCGGTGGCAAGTGTGGCGGTGCGTGGCATCGTGGACGCGGTGCGCGGACACCGGGCAAGCGCCCAAAGCGGAATAGGACAGAAGGACTAGGGTGCGCCGAATTATTTTGCAATGATCTTGAAAGGGCGCAGTGGCGAAATGGATGGTATAGTCGCCTCAGAAACAAAGAGCGAGTGCAAACATCTGCGGTGGGGTGGATGCTTGCGAAGGAGGCGCGTATATCGAATGAATCACCTTTCCTCAACCCCTAACAAGAATGCAATTTACGATTCGGGAATACCCCAAGGAGTATTGAAATGAACGCGAAATGGAATCGAGTTCTGCGGAACGAGCAAGGTATCACGGCGCTGGAAACGGCAATCATCTTGATTGCGTTCGTAGTGGTCGCGGCGATCTTTGCCTTCACGGTGTTGACGACGGGCACGTTCTTGACGGAGCGGAGCAAGGAAGCGGCGTATGCGGGCTTGCAAGAGGTTCGCGGTTCGATGGAGTTGAAGGGCAGCGTGGTGCTTGAGAGTACCGGCACATACATCGTATTCAACCTTGCAACCGTGTCCGGTGGTTCTTCAGTAGATGTCAGCAAGGTCAAGATTACCTATCGGGATAGTGCCCTTAACACAGATCTCTCGTATGATAACACCGGCTCGGCTACCCCTGTCCAAAGCACATGGTCGGTCGTTAATCCAGTGACCAGTGCGGCAATCACGATCTTGGATACGGGCAGTCTTGCCAAATTCAGGGTAGCGCCGCCAACCGGTGCGCTGAGTAGTTCTACGACCAACAAAACGTTTGGGCTTGAAATCAAGCCCACAACCGGTGGGGTGATTTTGCTTGAACGAACGACGCCTGCCCGCATTGATGCGGTGACGGACCTGCATTAGATCAGCACTAGTTCATCGCACCATTAAGTTGTGACTGAGCGGTTCGACTGAGCTACAATCTCAGTCGAACCGTTCTCTGTTTGCTAGTTAAACAGACCCTAATTGTGCTTTTGAAATTGAGGTTTACATCGGTTTTGTGCTTAGAACGTTCTGTCGCGTTTGAAGCAAAACCGCAGTTTGTGCCCGTGCCGAGTATAGTCAGGGAGGAAGATTTGTGCCATGACAGACTCCAAGTTGAGCATTTTCTGCAATCGAATAATAGAAGCTAGTTGGTTAGCGGTGGTGATCCTTACGCCGCTCTTCTTTGATCCTTACTCGCGCGGCGTCATTGAGCCAGATAAACTCGCACTGCTCCGTTCATTTGCATTGGTGATGCTTGCGGCATGGGCAATGCAGTGGTTTGAAAGGCGAAATGCTACATCACATGCACTTGGGGTATGGCTCCGCGCACCGCTGGTGTTGCCGATTCTGATCCTCAGCGCGATTTATACGCTCTCTACGTGTATCTCGATCACGCCAGCGGTTTCTTTCTTTGGCTCGTACTGGCGTGCGCAAGGCTTGGATGCTTTGCTTGCTTGCATCGTGGTTTGCGGCATGATCGTTCAGGGCTTGAAAACGCGCGCGCAAATCAATCGCCTGATTGCCGCGCTCCTCTTTGCCAGTTTTCCGATCGCGTTATACGCAATTTTGCAAAAATTCAATCTCGATCCTCTACTCTGGAGCAATGCAACAAGGGATCGCGTCGCTTCAACGCTCGGTAATCCCATTTTCTTGGCGGCGTATTTGATTATGGTTGGCATGTTGGTGCTTGGCAAAATTGCTTCAAGTTTGGATACGTTTCGCCGCGAACACCAGCGGACAGCACTATGGCAGACGCTTGGTTATGTTTTGATCCTCGGTGCACAATTCAGTGCGATTGTATTCAGCGGCAGTCGCGGTCCTTTTCTTGGTTGGTTGACTGGCGTGGCATTATTGATCGAGTTAATGCTGTTGTTCCGTCAGCGCGCGTTGACTTTGAGTTTGCTTGGATTGGGTTTGTTGAGCACGGCATTTATCATCGTTCCGAATTTTTCCGTTTCTACTTTTGCCGAAGCATCTTTGGCACCAGCAACACCGGTTTCCGTTTCTACTTTTGCTGAAGCATCTTTGGCACCAGCAACACCGGTTTCCGTTTCAAACGCATTCACACCAAATATGGCGACGCCATTAGCGCGCTTGGGTGATTTTTCAGCCTCGGGTGAGGCGGGTAATAACTTAGCAGGACGCATCGCGATCTGGGAGGGTAGCGCGCGTTTGATTCAATCACACGCGCCGCTTCAATTTCCTGATGGATCGCTCGACACGTTCAAGCCGGTGCGCCTTTGGCTAGGCTATGGTCTGGACACTTTGCCGTATATCTCCAAGCAAATTTTCCCGGCGGCAATCATTGCACGAGATCAAGAAGTCTTGATGACAAGCACGCACAATGCGACTTGGGAAATTATCGCGAATGCTGGTGTCTTGGGTTTGCTGGCAGAACAATTTTTACTGTGGAGCATTTTTAGCTTTGGCAT
Organism: uncultured Anaerolineales bacterium; assembly: GCA_903825565.1. Lineage (GTDB taxonomy): Bacteria > Chloroflexota > Anaerolineae > UBA4142 > UBA4142 > CAIKBD01. Next base: position 5,109 of record CAIKBD010000313.1, read on the forward strand.
TGGCGCGTTGGGTTGGATGCCGACGCCACAAGCGCGTAATCTTTTCGCCGGCTTGTGGCTGGGATTGGGCGTAGCAAGTATGCTGGTGGTACTCGCAAGCGGGCAGGAAAAATTTTTGGGGATCGCGCTTCCGGCGAGCAATTGCGCGAGCCTTGCGTTGTATCTGGCGTGGCGTGGTTGGTGCGCCGGCACGAATCAGCTGTTGGCTGTGCGGCGCAGCGATGCGTTCCTTCTTGCAGCAGTCCTCGCTGGCATCATGGCGCACTATATTGAAAGCCAAATGGGCTTGACGCTTGCCACGACGCGACTCATATTTTGGGTTTTTGTCGCACTGGCGTTAGTGTTGGGCACCAAAAAATTGGATGCAGTGGAAACAGCATCTGTGCCGGTGGTGACCTGCCGCAATTTGTCGGTGTGGCTTGGCGGTGCAGCGGTCTACGCGTTTCTCCTAACCCTGATTTTGGTGACGCAGTTGTTCGGGTTCATCGCGTACGATAAAAACGTGACTGAGCCGTTAGTACTTTTGTGGCGTGTGTTCTCATTCAATCCAATCATGAATGCCGAGTCGTATGCGATACTCGCTTTGCTCACAACGACATGGTTGGGGCTAACGCTTTTGAGTGTGATGGAACTAGCAAGTGGCAGTGAATTTATCTCGGCGCGTATGATCGTCCAAGCGTTGGCGTTCATTGCTGTGCTTTCGCTCGTGCTGGCTTTCGGGTTTGGCGTTGGCTTGGCGAGCCAATTGGTCCTTTTGCCGAGCGTGCCCATTGCGACGACCGGCGTGACCGAGGTGCTGGCATTCGCTATGCACGCGGTTGGTTTTGTCAACTATTACATACTGGCGTTGGCCGTTTTGACCGGCGCGGAGGCGTTTGCTTTGTGGTTCGCTGTGCCACAACGTTCAGCGGTGTGGGCGACACGTCGGCTGACCTGGGTCGCAAGTGCGGCAATTGTGATCGCAGCGGGACTCGCGATCAATGTACTCAATTTGAACCCGATTCGTGCGGATGTGATTTTTCGCCTAGGGCAAATGTATCACTATCAGGCGGATTGGAACGTGGCTTTGCCGTTGTACCAAAACGTGCTCTCCCTTGCACCGATGCAAGATATGTACTATAACGCGCTGGGTGGCGTTGGCGTTGAACATGCGCACTTTGCTGTCGAAACCCCGCCGCGCTTGAACAGCGAAACCGCGCTGGACAATTTCTTGAAATTGCCGCCGGCACGTATCGCCGATTTAGGACGACTGGATTTATTGTATGTTGCACAATCTGCGTTATTTCGCGCCCGCGCACTCAATCCTTTGTATCCCGATTTTACTTTGAACCTCGCGCGATTTTATTTGCCGGCGTTGCCGGTGGATACGGACGGTAAACGCACATTGGCGGATTTGAGCGCCAAGTATTACGCGCAAGCCGCGCGGCTCAGTCCGACGAATGTGATCTTGCTGAACGAGTGGGCAAAATTCGATTTTGAATATCGCGCCGATTCCGACGCGGCGTTGGAGAAACTGGATCGTTCGTTGCAGTTGGACGCGCAATTTGGCGAGACGTATGATCTGTTGGCGCGCGTGTTTGCGGCGCGCCAAGATTGGAGCCGCGCGGCGGCGACGTACCAGCGCGCGGTTGCGCGCGCGCCCCGGTTGCCGGAGGCGTGGAGCCGATTGGCGTTTGCGTTTTATCAGCAGGAAAAATTGGCGGACGCGATTGCGGCGTACCAGCAATACCTCACGCTCGCGCCGACGGCGCGCAACGCGTGGGAAGCGCGCAAAAATTTGGCGTTGCTCTACGAACGCACGGGCGATCTCGCGGCGGCTGTGCGCGAAGCGCAGGCATCTTTCGAGAGTGCGCCGCCGGAGTTCAAGCCGCAATTGAGCGACCTCGTGGCGCGGTTGCGCGCCGCTGGCAAACCGTAGCCGCGCGGCGCGCTTGATAGTACTAAAAGTTTGCGCGTGCGGTACCCTTGCCTTAACTCGAAAAACCGGTTTACGTGATACAATTAAAGTGTAAGCGCGTTGCGTTTTACGCGTAACGTGTGAGGGCAATGCCAGACAAGGAGCCAGCGATGGAACTCGAACAACGCGTCAAGACACTCGAATATGAATTCAAGATTCTCAAGAATGAGATTCAGCGCACCTTGCTCGATATTCAGGAGCAAATTCTCGTGCACTATTATCCGGCGTTGCGGCAAGACGAGACAACGCCGTCGGACGGAATTGTGCAAACGGTGGATCAATTGCGCGCCAAGCGCGGTGTTACCGAAAGCGCGCCGCCCAGTCCCGCGCCCGCACCCGCGGTGCCCGATCCTGCCAGTTTGAACAAGATTGTCGAATGGGCGAAACAACCAACGGGCGATGGCGCATCCAGTCCGCCGGCGGTAAAAAAAGTGTCGCTCGATGACATTCGGGGCGCGCAAGCCGACCCACGCGTCGCGCCGCCGGCGGCGATTGACACCGGCAAACTGGTCGAGTGGGCGATCAATTGTGCGGCAAAACTCGGCGCGAAACGTGCCACGCGCGTCGTCGAAGTGTACGGGCGCAAGGTGTTGATCTCGGCGGAAGTCAAAACGACATTGATGCGCGTGACCGCGTTGAGCAAGGACACGGGCCCCGATAAAGTCGCGACGAATGACGTGCTGATGGAACTGCTCGAACTCGATAAAGCCCTGGGCCGCCCGGTGAATCCCGAAGAAGCGCTCGCCTTGATCGAGGAGGCAAACCTTGGATAAAACCATCGTCACGGCGTTGCTCGTGATTGCGGGCGTCATTTCCGCCGTCGCGCTCTTCAACGCGCTGTACCCGATGGTGACGCAGGGCGGCGAGGCGATGGGGAGCATGGAGCGCCGCTTGAGTGATCAACTCAAGACCCAGGTTCAGATCATTCATGCCGCCAAGTCCGGCAGCAACACCGTGACGGTTTGGGCAAAAAACGTTGGTTCGGTGCGGATTATCGGCGCGGATACCTCCGATCTGTTTTTCGGACCCGAGGGCAACTTTGAGCGGATCGCTTACGGCGGGAGCGGCGCGCCGCGCTGGGAGTACACCGTCGAGAACGCGACCGAGTGGACGCCGACGGCAACGATCAAGATCACGATTACGACCGCTAGCGTGCTACCGGCGTCGCCATCGGGACGTTACTTTGTCAAACTCACGTTGCCGAACGGCGTGATGCACGATTATTTTTTCAGTTGGTAAAATATGGAAACCGTGATTTCGGCGTTGATCGTGATGGGTGTGCTGGTCTTGACGATCCTGGGTTTGGCGCAATATTCGCTGAGCGCGCAGGCGCAAATTACCGACGCGTCGCGGATGATGCAAGAACGCCTCGGCGAACGGGCGCGCACGAATTTGCAAGCGGTGAGCGGTGTGACGGATGTGACCGGCGCGTACGCATTCATCACACTGAAAAATAACGGGAGCACTAAACTTGCTGATTTTACGCAATGGGATGTGATCGTGCAACACGTGGCGAGCGGTGCGACGTATGTGCGCTGGTACCCGTATAGCATGGGTACGAGCCAATGGTCGAAAACGATCTACGCGAGCGTTGCGCCGAATGTCGCCGAAGTGATCGAGCCGGGCATCCTCAATCCCGGCGAGTATATCATTTTGACGATTGGCGCGCTCACGCCGGCAATCAGCGTCGGCACAACGAATCTGGCGACGATTTCGACGCCGAATGGAATTGTCGCGACGACGGTATTCACTCGTTAATGGGAGCGGAGCAAGTTGCGCCTAACGCCGACTTGCGGGTAAATTGGAGCTTTGCCCTACATCTGCGAAGGAGAAATCATGTTGACGGAAATGCGTGTCGAAACCAAACCGGTGATAGCGCGAAAAAATGACGATGTGCAATTGCTGACGTTCAAATTGGACGATCAAGAATATGCGTTGAACATCGCGCACGTGGTGCAAGTGATTCGCATGGTCGCTGTGACGCGCGCACCCAAAGCGCCCGATTACGTGGAGGGCATGTTTAATTTGCGCGGCAAAGTCGTGCCGGTGGTGGATATTCGCAAACGGTGCGGGCTACCGCCCAAGCCGTGCGGCTTGAATACGCAACTCGTCGTCGCGCGCGCAAATGGGCGGACGCTGGCGCTCACTGTGGATGCGGTGTCGGAAGTGTTGACGATGCCGGCTGCCAATATCGAAACGCCCGATGACATTGGACCCGAGATGCAACATTTGCGCGCGGTTGGCAAATTGGGTGATCGGCTCGTTTTGATTCTCGATCCCGACACGCTCTTGACCGAAGCCGAGATGCGTTTGGCGACTACTGCCCAAAGGATGCCCGAATGATCAGCGCGGACAAATTCGGCGCGCCCAAGTCCGGGTCGGCGCTAGCCAACTCTACGCCGGAATTGTATCCGCCGGATTATGATCGCCTCCACCGCGCCGATTATCGTCCCGACGGGCGAATTCAACCGCTCACGCTTTCGCCGGCGGACTATGAACGCTTCCGTGCGTTCGTGCTGGAACGGATTGGCTGGGATTTTCCCGATGGCAAACAACAAACGCTGGCGCGCAGTCTTGCCGAGGTCTTGGCGACGACAACGTGTACGACGCTCGATCAATTCTACGAGTTGTTGCGCGTGACGCCATCATCCAGCCCATTGTGGGATCGCCTGGTTGCCGCGCTGACGGTGGGCGAAACATATTTTTTCCGCAACACGCCACACTTTGACGCGTTGGCGAACGAGGTTTTGCCGACCTTGCTTACTCAACGCGAGCATTTGAGCCGGCGGATTCGGATTTGGAGCGCCGGCTGCGCAACCGGCGAAGAACCTTACTCGATTGCGATCCTGTTGCGCGAATTGATCCCCGCGCTCGAAAGTTGGAACGTGCTGATTCTCGCCACCGACATCAACCGCGACGCGTTGCGTCGCGCGCGCGAAGGGGTATACGGACCTTGGTCGTTTCGCGGAGTTGCCAAGCGGATTCAGGACGCGTATTTTCGGTTGAACCCCAATCGGCAGTTTGTGCTTGCCGACGAGATCAAGCGCATGGTCACGTTCGATTATTTGAACTTGGCGCAAGACCCGTATCCCGCGCTGGCGAACAACACGAACGCGATGGATATTATCCTGTGCCGCAACGTCACGATTTATTTTACGCCCCAGGTCACGCAGCGCGTGCTGGCGAGTTTTAACAACTGTCTGACCGATGGCGGTTGGCTGGTGCCGGGCGCGGCGGAACCCAACATGGTTTTCTATAACGAGTTCGACGTGCAGAATTTTCCCGGCGCAGTGCTTTATCGCAAACCGGCAACGCCGCGACTTGCCAAGCCATCGCCCTGGTTCGTTCCGGCAAACCCAAGCCCTCCGCCGGCGGCGCCGCCGTTGCCGCCGAGCAAACCGATTCCGCCGCCTACTCCCAAGCCGTTGCCCGCGCCGCCGCGCCGCGATCCCTATCAGGTGGCTGTGGAGTTGATGCATCAAGGTCACACGGAACAGGCACTGGCAAAATTGTACGAAAAACTCGATGAAGACGCCTCGTTCGTGCCGACGTACTACACCCTGGGCAAAATTTTTGCGAACAAGGGCAATCTCGAAGAGGCGCAACACTGGTGCGAACGCGCCATCAAGCGCGACAAATTGCATCCCGAACCGTACTATACGCTGTCGTTGATTTATCAGCAACACGGTTTGAACGATATGGCGATTGACGCGCTCAAAAAGGCGATCTATTTGGATCGTAATTTTATGTTGGCGCATTACAACTTGGCGCAAATTTACATCCATCAGAACGAACCGGCTCTGGCGCGCAAGTCGCTGCAAAACATCCGGCAATTGCTCGAAGGCAAGCCGCGCGATATGGCTGTGCCCGAGGGCGATGGGTTGGTGATCGGACGCTTGCTCGAATTGGTGGATAATCAACTGGCAGAAGATAAATAAGCGCTGGAATTTTCGGCGCACCCCGGGACAGCCCGGAGGAGGATGGCATGACACACAAAAATGCCGCCAAAGAGGCGACGGCAAAAAAAGGCAAACTGGACTGGGAACAAGTGCGCACTCGGTTGAACGCGCAAACGCAAACGAGCGGCGAGAAAATAACTTCCGCCGAAAAGGTGCAAGCGATTTTGGAGGAACGCGCGCGCGCGCTCGCCAAATCCACCCAGGTTCAAACTGGCGAAAGTATGCAACTCGTCGTCTTTACGCTCGCCGATGAAATGTATGGCATCGCCACCGAGTACGTGCACGAAGTGCAACCGTTGCGCGATGTAACGCCGGTGCCCTGTACGCCGGATTTTGTCGTCGGAGTGATCAATATTCGCGGCTCGATCTATTCCGTGGTGGATATTCGCGGTTTCTTCGGCGTCGCCAAAAAAGACATGACCGAGGCAACCAAGGTGATCCTGGTCAACGCGGCGGGCTTGGAAGTCGGTATTCTCGCGGATGATGTGCGCGGCGCGACGAGCATTTTGCTCGATCAGATCAAACCGGGTCTGGCGGCGCAAGCCGCCGTCAAGGAAGAGTACATTCAGGGCGTCACCAAAGACATGCTGATCATTTTGAACCTTGAGGCGCTCTTGCGCGACGAACGCATCGTCGTTCGCGAGGAAGTCGGGTAATTCGGCCCGGTCGGTTTGGGAAGCGGCAAGTTGTATGGCATTCACCTTTTTTTTTCGTGATACGCAAACCCTGGAACTGCTCGCGGAACTCGCGCTCCCGTATCTCAAGCGTAGTATGTACATCCGCATTTGGGATGCGGGGTGCGCGATGGGGCCCGAGCCCTATTCGTTGGCGATCATTTTGCGCGAGCAAATGTCCAAGTTCTTGTTTCGCAATGTCCGCATTTTTGCGACGGACGTGGACGAAAGCAACTTTGGCACGATCATTGCGCGCGGCGCGTATCCCGAAGTCGAACTCAAACGCATTCCGCCGGAAATTTTCGCCAAGTATTTCGAGCCGGACACGGAACCGGGCTACTGGCGGCTGACGGAGGAAATTCGGCGCGCGGTGCAGTTCGAGCGGCACGATCTTTTATCGCTCAAACCGGTGCGGAACGATTTTGGACTCATCCTCTGCAAAAATGTCTTGCTACACTTTACGCCCGCCCAACGGATCGCCGTGATCCAAATGTTTCATGCCGCGCTGAATGATGGCGGTTTTTTTGTGACCGAACAAACCCAAAAACTGCCGCCGGAAACCGAATCGCTTTTTGGCGCGGTCACAAGCGCGGCGCAAATTTTTCAAAAACTCAACTAGCGTATTGGTCGGCGGCGTGCCTAGCGCGCCCAGCCGAGTGTCAAATCATTTATCTCTGGAGCGGTTGGTTGGACTGGAGACGAACCGACTTTTTATCCAATGCGAATCATCAATCTGATCAGTCCAAGAAGTATGGTGTACTCGAGCAATGTTTATCTCGTCCTCGGTGATTGGAGCGCGATTGAGGATGTAAACACGTTGATTGACGTGGGCAACGATTCTGCGGTGCTGACCGAAATTTTGCGCGCTCCCACCGGCGTCGGGAAAAAAGCCGTCGCGCAAGTGATCTGCACGCACAGTCATTTCGATCACACGGCGCTCTTGCCGGCAATTCGCGAGCGGTATGCGCCGACGGTTTACGGTCACCCGGTTTGCGCGTGCGTAGAAACGCCTCTGCGGGACGGGCAGACTCTGCGGTGTGGTGACCGCATCTTTGAGGTAATCTTTACGCCGGGGCATAGCGAAGATTCGGTCTGTCTATACTGCCAAACCGACGGCGTCTTGTTCGTCGGCGATACGCCGGTCGTCATCCGCACGGCAGACGGATCGCACGAAAAAAACTTTGCCGATGCGTTGGAGCGGCTGGCGCAAAAGGATGTGCGCGCGATTTATTTCGGGCACGGGGATCCAATTCTGACCAATGCGAACCAAATTTTGCGTGAATCACTGTCGAATGTGCGTTGTGCTATACGGCTTCACGGCAACGGGGAAATATCGGAAAATGGTTAAAAAAGCACCTTGTCCGGTCTGGGCAAAGGTGTTTTTTAATGATTTACATAATAAAAAACCAAAGTCCTTATGCCAGATGTGCCCTTTGGTGCATTGTTTTGTCTCATTCCATTGTTTATAATACAATTAAAGGAACGCCATTTTGAAACGTAATTTTTCTACAATTTTTCTGACAAAATACTGTAATTTCTGAATGAAAAACATGTGGTATTCTGCAGGCACTAGAACGGGCTTGAAAATATTGATAGTTTGATGTATAAAAACTATCAAAAATAGTTGTATGATAGTAAATGTCAACAAACTATCATTTATGTGAAACACCAACATTCCGCGGATGATGGAGGTCACCATGCTCGCAAACTTGAAACTTGGAACAAAGATGATTGGCAGCTACCTGATTGTGGCAGTTATCATTGTTATGCTTGCCGTCTATGGCTTCGTTAGTATGGGCGGTATGAAGCAAGCGCAGAATGAATTGTATATTGACCGGCTTTTGCCCATTTCGGAATTGGGTGCGGCCAATGCCGAATTGTATCGCATTCGCGGCGATGTGTACAAATTCGTCTTGATCCCGGACGAACGCACCAAGATTGAATCGGAGATCAACGCCGCGATCCAAGAAACTAATAAGCAGATTAAATTGTATCGCGCATCGCAACTCCTCAAAGAAGAACAGGACGAGTTGAAGAAATTCGACGCCGCTTGGGCGACGTACCAAAAAGAGGCGATGAACGTGCTGGCGTTGAGCAAAGCCGGCAATGACAAAGCCGCGATCCAAATGCTTTTGGACGGTGGTACAGCCTCTAATGCGCGCAAAGCGGTTGACGCTTCGGTCGCAAATTTGATTGACATTAATACCCATCAAGCCGAAAAAATCGACAAAGAATTTGATAGCACTGCCGCTACCACCGAAATGACTTTTGTTGTGGCGGCGTTTGCGGCGGTGCTCGTCGCGCTTGCGCTGGGTTACTTTATGTCGCAGATGATCACGCGCCAGCTCGGGATGGGCGTTAAGATGATGCAAGAAATGGCGCTGGGGCATTTGGGGATGCGGCTCAAGATGGAAGGCAAGGACGAGATTGCGGTGCTGGCGCGTGCGATGGATCAGTTCGCCGATGACCTGCAAACCATTGTCGTTGGGACGATGAAAAAAATCGCGGCGGGTGATCTCAGTAGCGAAGTGACGCCGAAGGACGCGCAAGACGAAATTGTGCCCGCGCTGAAAATGACGATTGAATCTCTGCGCGGCTTGGTCGCCGAAGCCAAGGTGCTCACTGTCGCGGCGGTGGATGGCAAACTCGCCACGCGCGGCAACGCCGCAAAATTCCAAGGCGGCTATCGGGA
>CAIKBD010000314.1 GCA_903825565.1 uncultured Anaerolineales bacterium
CAAACGAATCCGCTCCAACAATTCTTCGGCGGACGCTGGAACCGCTAACCGCACCTGACTGACGCGCTCAATGAGAGCGCGTCAGTTTTTTTGCGCGCGACGCCAGCGGCGCACCCACGCGCCGCTGGGAAAAAAACGAGAGGGACAACCCGGTAGGTTGTCCCCCTCTACGATTTTTATTCGATTGAAACCGCAAGATTAGGTTGTCGCCAAACTGCCTTGCGACGCGCGCCAGAATTGGCCAAAGATGTGCGCGGTGACGAGTTGCGACCAGAACATGGTGAGGTACACGCCGACCACGCAGAGGATGATGCCAAACCCGGCGATGAAGGAAGCGACCCAGGAGATCAGCAGGACGATGATATAGTTGGTGAGATTTTTGCTGACCAGTTGGAAATTGCCGCCGAAATCCCAAAAGACGGAGAGTTGATTTTGGCTCATTGCGAAACGAATCAACGCCGCGGGCATCAGGATACTAGCGACCAACATGAACAAACCGACGAGGCAGTTCAGGCACATCATTACGATTGCCAGCACCCCGCCGATCGCATCGCCGCTGCTGCTGCTCGACGAACCACCGCCCATCATGCCGCCGGCAACGCCGCTCAGCACGCCCACGCAGCAATAAACCAACAACGCGGGCGCAAAGTAGATCAAAATCCCAACAAACGCGTACAAACCTTTCATAAAGTGCTCGCCGAAATTGCCCCATTCCGGCAACGGCACGGCTTGCCCTTCCGCCACGTTTCGCATGACGGTCAACATATAGCCAATTGCCGCAAAGTTGACGATCGGAACCAAACTGACGACCGCGCCGATGACAAGCTTCATCAGCCAGTTGGGATCCTCCATCATGTACGTAAACGACTTACCAATGTCCATCATTTCCTCCTTTGGAAGAGAGTGGTTAAGTTCGATGCGATTATAACACCGGTTGCAACGCGACGCAATAGGGTGCGCGCGTTAAATTTTTGTAATTCCCAGATCGAGATCATGGAGCGTTGCCAGCATCCGCGCCCAATGCGTGCCGCGCCAGTAAATCCGCGCACATGCGGGACATCGCCGAAAAGTATCCTGCGTCTGAAACACATACGGTGGCACGGCATCGCGCAGCGCGTCCCGGCTCGCCGCTTCGAGCGGCGCGTTGCACTCGGCGCACCGCGAAAAAGTTTCCTGCGGGGTCAGGTTCAGCGTCGCCAACACCTGACGCACTTGGGCGTCCACCCGTTCCGATTCGATCAGCACCGCGCGCAGTCCGCACCGCCGCGTCAACTCGACATCGCGGGTGAGGAGCACGCGATTCTGTGCGCGCGCCATCCGCGCGAGGTTCGGATCGTCCGCATCGCGCAAGTACGCCGTGTCATAACCGAGCAAGCGCAACCATTTCGCCAAACGTCCCAGCATCACATCCGCAAGAAATTTCATCGGCGTAGATTATACGCCAATCCGCGCGGCGAGGCAAGAGCAAGTTTTTGGTTTTTCATTTTCCGTTCGCCGTGCTATAATGCCGCGCAGGAGGACGAGCTTATGGCGCTGACCCGCGTTCAAGTGCAACATATTGCCGAATTGGCAAAACTGAAATTGACCGCCGAGGAAACGGAACGGATGACGCAACAACTCTCCGCAATTCTCGACTATGCCGCGCGCTTGCAGGAACTGGACACAGCGGCAATCCCGCCGACCGCGAGCGTCGTGCCGCTGCACAACGTCTTGCGCGCCGATGTCATCCAGCCCTCATTGCCGCCCAGCGCCGTGCTGGCGAACGCGCCGGACAAGGATGACGGCGGCGAATTTTTCCGCGTCAAGGCAATTCTGAAGGAGTAATCAAAAGCGAATTAGGAATTGCGAATTGCGAATCGGTGACTGCAAAGCCGCCGAGCGACAAATTGCAATTCGCAGTACGCAACTCGCAATTTGCAACTCGCAACTCGCAACTATGAAAATCGCCTGGTTTGGTCACGTCGCGTCCGCGCGCGGCAACGGCTTGGTCACGTATTCCCGCGAGATGATCACTGGCTTGCGCCAACGTGGACAGCACGTCAAATTCTTTTATCACATCAGCCGCGAGCGCGGCATCGAGCATCCCGATCCGCACAGCATCCGGCTCGGCTCGTTCGATCTGCTCAATCGCGCGATGCTCTCGTCGCCCAAAGCGCGCGAGATCATCGAAGAGACGTTTGCGCGCGAACGGATTGCCGTCGCGCACATTTCGCTATCGTTCTCGCAACTGGATTTCAGTTTGCCGGACTTGTGCCACGCCATCGGTATTCCCGCCATCGCCACGTTGCATTTTCCGTACGGTCCGCCCAAAACATTTTGGGGCAGCGGCGCACGGATGCTGTACCGCATCTATTCCGGTTCGCTGAAAAATTACGACGCGGTGATCGTTTTTTCCGAAGCGCAACGCGCCCTACTCGTGGATTACGGCGTACCGCGCAAACGCGTGCGCGTCATTCCCAACGGCATTGACGTTGCCACGTATTCACCGGGCAACAGCGATTTCAAGAAACAGATCGGCGCGAATACGTTGGTCGCGTACATCGGGCGCGTGGATGCGGAAAAAAATGTCGGCGATCTACTCAAGGCATTCTGCAACCTCGATGTGCCGGATGATCACAAGCTCGTCGTCGTCGGCAACGGCACGGAACTGAAACGCCTGCGCCGCAAGTACGCGGACGATCCGCGCGTGATCCTCGCCGGGTACATCGGCGATCCGCGCGAGCGGATTCGCATTTATCGCGCCGCCGATATTTTCGTGTTGCCTTCCACCGTCGAAGGTTTGTCGCTGGCGATGCTGGAGGCGATGGCAACCGGCAACGCCGTAATTGCGACCGATGTGGGCGCGGACGCCGAGGCGTTACGCGGCGCGGGCATCGTGATCGATCTCGCCGATCTCGAAGAGCAACTGCCGCTCGCGTTGCGCACGCTGATCGAGTTTCCCGATTTCCGGCGCGACCTCGCCGCACGGGCGCGGCATCGCGCCGTGGTGGATTATTCGCTCGAAACGAATATTGATCGCGTGCTGGAGTTGTATCGGGAATTGACGAATGACAAATGACGAATGAGCAAATGACCAATGACCAATGACCAAATGACAAATGAGCAAATGACGAATGACAAATGAAGAATGAAAAATGAAGAATGGCGGATGGCGGATGGCGAATGGAAAAGGTGACGCAACGGCAGGGCAAGGTAAAGCGGCGCGGGGTGCGCGAAAAATCGCCGGCGTATAAACCGGTCGCGCGCGGCGGCTTGACACGCACGGAGGCGAAAGCCGTTGCGGAATTGCGCGCGCGCTTGCACGAGGTTTTGCGCCCGGAACAAATTTACAGCGTCACGTTGTTCGGCTCCAAGGCGCGCGGCGACGCGCGGCGCGGCTCGGACGTGGACTTGTTGATCGTCCACGATCAAGTGACCGAGCAACAGCGCGAGCGACTCGACACGTTGGTGTGGCAGTTGGGCTTTGGTATCAACATCCGACCGCGCCTCGAAATTGCCATGTATCCCAAAGCGCATGTCGAGTATCTCGAAAGTATCGGCACGCCCCTGATCCAAAATATCGCGCGCGATGGCATTACGCTGGAAGGAGAACCCATCATGGTCAAACAGATCAACCCGCGCGCTGTCGCGGCAAAAAAGTTTGCGCGCGCCAAACGCGCGCTCGCAGCTGCCCGGTGGATGCGTGACAACGGCGACTACGCCGGCGTCGTCTCGAAAGCGTATTTCGTTTTTCTGGACGCGGCGGACGCGGGCTTGGTCGTCAAGGGACTCACGCCGCAGTCGCACGCCGGCACGATTCGCTTTTTCAATTTGCATTTCGTCAAGCCCGGTCTCGTCCCCGAAAAATTCAGCCACTTGTTCGGCAAGATAGAACAGGATCGCCTCGACGCCGATTACGAAGGCGAAATTGTTTGGACGCGCGATGACGCCGGGCGCGCGCTGGAACGCGCCGAAGAAATTTTGAACTTGCTGGAACAATGGGTGCAAAAAATGTTGGAGGCAACCGCGTGAAGTTATACGAATTGACGATACATCAAGCCCGCGCACTTTTGGCACGCGGCGAAATCAGCGCGAGCGAATTGACGCGCGCCGTGTTGGATCGCATCAACGCGGTGGACGCACGCGTGCAAGCGTACCTCACACTCGTCGCGGAGCGCGCGCTCGAACAGGCGCACGCGGCAGACGCGCAATGGGCGGAGCATCGGCGCGCAGGCAAGTGCGGGGAGACCCCGCCCCTACTGGGAATTCCGATGGCGATCAAGGACGAGATCTGCACGCGCGGCGTCCGCACAACGGCAGGTTCGAAAATTCTCGACAACTTTGTGCCGCCCTACGACGCGACCGTGATGGAAAAATTATACGCGGCGGGCGGCATCTTGCTCGGCAAAACGAACCAGGACGAATTTGCGATGGGGTCTTCGACGGAAAACTCGCGCTATTTCGCCACGCACAATCCCTGGGATTTGGAGCGTGTGCCCGGCGGATCATCCGGCGGCAGTGCGGCGGCGGTTGCGGCGGACGAGGCATTGTTCGCGCTTGGCACGGACACGGGCGGCAGTGTGCGGCAACCTGCGGCGCTGACAAACACGGTCGGCTTACGCCCAACGTACGGGCGCGTGTCGCGCTACGGCGTGATCGCGTTTGCGTCGTCGCTCGATCAGGTGGGTCCAATCGCCAAGGATGTGCGCGACGCGGCGACGATCCTGGGTGTGATCGCCGGGCACGATCCGCGCGAGGCAACCTCGGTGAATGTGCCGGTAGAAGTGCATGTAGAGGCGCTGATAAAGGCGCAAGATCTTGCGCCTCTACACGGCGTGCGCGTTGGCGTGCCGCGCGAATATTTCGGCGCGGGGTTGCAACCCGGCGTCGCGCAAGCGGTGCGCGCGGCGATTCGGGTCCTCGAAGCGCTTGGCGCAGCGACGCAAGAGGTGACGCTACCACACACCGATTATTCCTTGCCGACGTACTATTTGCTCGCGCCGGCGGAAGCGTCCGCCAATCTAGCGCGGTACGACGGCGTCAAATACGGCTTGCGGCTCGAAGAGAGTAACGAGATGTGGGAGGTAACACCCGCACTGGCGTGGGGTGCAAGTGTGCGCGCGACGCGCGGCGAAGGTTTCGGCGCAGAGGTCAAGCGACGCATCATGCTCGGCACGTATGCGTTGAGCGCGGGGTATTACGACGCGTACTATCTCAAAGCACAACAAGTCCGCACTTTGATCAAACAGGATTTTGATCGCGCCTTTGAACAAGTAGACGTGATCGTTGGTCCCACGTCGCCGATTGTCGCATTCAAGATCGGCGAACGCGCGGACGATCCATTGCAAATGTACTTGGCGGATGTGTTCACGCTGGGGCAGGCGCTCGCCGGCATTCCGGCGATTTCGATTCCGTGCGGATTCGATCAGGGCTTGCCGGTCGGTTTGCAAATCGCCGCGCGCGCGTTCGACGAAACGCGGCTGTTGCAAGTGGCATACGCCTACGAGCAAGCCACCGAGTGGCACACGCGCAAGCCGGGATTGTGAGCGCTCACGTAACGTTTACGCGCGCTCGCTATTGTCATTCCCGCCCACGTTCAACCGCAACGAGATCGCTTGCGACACGCCGTCATCGCTCATCGTGATTCCGTAAACTGCGTCCGCGCTTTCCATCGTCGTGCGATTGTGCGTGATCACGATGAACTGCGTGCCTTGCGCCAGCGTGCGCAACGCATCGCGGAAGCGTCCCACATTCGCCTCGTCGAGCGCGGCGTCCACTTCGTCGAGCACGCAGAACGGCGTGGGCGACACTTTGAGGATCGCGAACAGCAACGCCGTCGCCGTCAGCGCGCGCTCGCCGCCGGACAGCATCGCCAGGTGCGCCGCACGTTTG
>CAIKBD010000315.1 GCA_903825565.1 uncultured Anaerolineales bacterium
CGGCGCCGGAATGGTTGCTGTACAACATTCTCGAACTCAAAGTGATCCAGGGAAAAAAGGTTCGGGAGATTGCGTATCAACTGGCGATCAGCGAAAGCGATCTGTACCGCAAGCAACGCATCGCGATCCAAGAAGTGGCGCGCACGCTGGCGACGATGGAAGAACTTCGCAAGGGCGAAAGCAATGGCGCGGGCAAAAGTTCGCCCGAAACCAAAACGGCAGAGGAGTAGCGCTCGCTCTGCCGTTTCCATTTTGGGAATCGCCGGTAGGCGCACGCTCATTCCAAGCGGCGCAATTCCTCCATCCGTTTCCTCCCGCAAAAAACCGAGAGGCACAAAGGATCAATCCTTGTGCCTCTGGGTCAACCTGAAACTTACTGCCGCTTTACTCATCTTGCATTTGGCGCAAGCGCATCATGCGTGCGCGGCGTCGCCCTTTGCGTTCGTCCATTCGGCGTTGCTCGCCTTTCGGCACGAACCAACGGCGGCGGCGCAAGTCTTTCATCACGCCGCCTTCCATCACTTCTTTGTTGAAGCGACGCAGGAGACTGTCGAAGGACTCACCATCGCGCAGTCGAACCGTCACGGTAATCACCCTCTCTGTATAAATTTCGTTCGTTCTCGCACACACACAGAAATGCGCCAAGCCACTCCGCTTGGCGACTGATGCGGGCGCATATTAACACTGGGCACGCGAATTGTCAAATGCGATTCACACAGTGCAATCTTCATTCGCCATTCATCCCGTTTCGTGTTATAATCGCCCGCGATGAACCGGCAACGTCCCCAAGTATCTCTGCTCGTACAATTTAGTCTGCTCAGTTTCATCGTCACCGCGCTGATCGCGGTTGCGCTGGGTTATCTGCTCCAACAAGAATTGATCGAAAATACATTGGAGCAAGAAGCCACCCGCGCCGCCGATCAGGTGCAATATATCGTCGCGCCCAGTCTCGACCTCACCGATTTCGCCGGCATTCAGCCCGCCAAACTCGCCGCACTCGATGCCCAAGTGCGTGATTTGAGTTTGATGCGTAACATCGTCCGTATTAAATTGTGGAACCAACAAGGCGTTTTGATCTACGCGGACGAAAAAGACCTGATCGGCAAAACGTTTCCCATCTCCGCCGAACTGCGCGACGCGCTCAACGGCAAATTCTCGAAACACATCTCGACGCTAACCAAAGCCGAAAACGTGTCCGAGCGTGACCGCGCCCAGCAAGCGCTCGAAATTTACGTGCCGATTCGCTGGCGCACCGGCAGTCAGGTGATCGGCGCGTACGAAATTTACCAAGACCTCCGCGTGATCACGCCCGCGCTCAACGAAATCCAACGCCTCGTTTACGGCGGGCTGGGCATCGGCTTTCTCGTTTTGTACCTCTCGGTGTTTGCGATTGTGCGCGGCGCATCGCAAGCGTTGGTGCGGCACAGCGAAGAGAACACGCTGTTGTACAGCCGCGAACGCAAGCGCGCGCAACAGATGCAGATCATCAATGACATTAGCCGCCAACTCTCTTCCATCCTCGAACCCGACCAACTCCTCAACGAAATTTTGCAGGTGATCACAACGCGCTTTCACTACGAACGCGCCAGCGTCAATCTCCTGCGCGACCGCCGTTTCGTGCAAGCGAAATTGTGCGGCTATCCGCCGGAACTGCAAGCGCACCCGGAAGACCTGCCGCACATTCACATCGGCGAAAAACGCGATCTGATCACGCTTGCCGCCGAGACCGGCAAGAGCATCATGATCGCGGATGTCAACATTGACGCGCGCTGGATTCCCTACGCGCCAACCGATCCCACGCGCTCCGCGATCGCTGTGCCGATGATCGCGCACAGCCAGGTGATTGGCGTGATCGGCATCGCCAGCGATCGCTTGAACGCATTCGAGCAAAGCGATGTGACTGCGCTTGAATTGCTATCCGCGCAAGCCGCCGTCGCCATCGAAAACGCGCAACTCTACGCCATCGCGCGCCGCAACATGCGGAACCTCAGCGCGCTCCGCTCGATTGATCACGCGATTAGCACGACGCTCGATTTGAAACACACGCTCGCGCTCTTGCTCGATTACGCTGTCATTCACACCGGCTATGAAAATGGGAGCGGCTTTGTGGCGCTCGTCGATCCAAGCACGCGGTGCTTGAAAATCGCCGCCGCCAAAAACCTGGGCACGCCTTTCATCGAGCGTTTCAATTTGCGTGTCGGCGAAAGCATTGCCGGGCGCGTCGCCGAAGATGGCAAGCCGCGCATCGTAACCGATCTAACCGGCGATCCGCGTGCCACGTTGCGCGATCTGAACGCGACGGAAAATCTTGTGTCGTTGCTTGCCGTGCCCCTGCGCGCCGAGGGCGGCGTGATTGGCGTGTTAGTGGTGCACACCCGGCAACGCCACCGCTTTACCGACGCCGAACGCGATTTCTTTATGACGATGGGCGGTCAAGCCGCCATCGCCGTGCAAAACGCGCAACTGTACGAGCGCACCAAAGAGCAAGCCAACGCGTTGACGCGGCTCACCCAGCAACTCGAAGCGAGTTACACCGAAACGCTCGCCGCCATGTCCGCCGCGCTCGACGCGCGCGACAGCGGCATGACCGGGCACTCGCATCGCGTCGCCGAGTGGACGGTGCAACTCGCGCGCGCGCTGGGCATTACGGACGCCGCCGAGCTACTCGCCCTGGAGCGCGGCGCATTGCTGCACGACATTGGCAAAATCGGCGTGAGCGACACCATTCTCAAAAAAGCCGGTCCCCTTTCCGCCGAAGAACGCACCGCCGCGCAACGCCACACTCTCATCGGCGCGGAAATTTTGCGCGGCATTACGTTTCTCGAACCGGCAGTCGCGCTTGTGCGCCACCACCACGAACACTGGGACGGCACCGGGTACCCCGAGGGACTCGCCGGCGAAGCGATCCCGCTTGCCGCGCGCATTTTCGGCGTAGTGGATGCGTACGATACGCTCACCTCCGCTCGTCATTACCGCGACGCGATCAGTCACGAGCAAGCGGTGGCGAAAATTCGCGCGCTCAGCGGTACGCATTGCGATCCCGTCATCGTCGAAAAATTTTTGCAGATCATTTCGACGAACGACGCGTGATCTGTTTTGAGTGACGATTGCCCATGCCTCTCGGTTCATTTACTCTGGTTCTCCACGCGCATAGCCCCTACGTGCGTCGCACGAACGAAGCGCGCTTGTTCCGCGCCATCGCCGAAACGTACCTGCCCTTGCTGATCGCGCTCGACGAACTCCAGCGCGAGGGGCTGACCCCGCGCCTCACGCTCGCGTGTTCCCCGCTCTGGCTCGAACAGTTAGCCGATACCGAACTCCAAACGCGTTTCGAGTTGTACCTCGAAGAACAACTCGCGCTCGTCGAAACGCTCCACGCCGCGCCAGCGTCGCTCCAAACGTGGTACCGCGATTGGCACACGCGTCTCCTCCGCGCGTACCGCGACGACTATGCGCGCGATTTGATCGGCGGATTGAAACGGCTCGCCGCGGACGACGCGCTTGACTTGCTGACGAGCGCGGCGACGCACGCGTACCTGCCGCTGTGCGATCGCGACGCGACGATCTACGCGCAGTTGAAACTGGGCATCGCCGCGACGCGTCGCCATTTTGGGCACAACCCGCGCGGCGTGTGGCTGCCCGCGTGCGGTTATCGCCCGGCGTTTATGGACGGCACGCATTACAAGCCCGGCATCGAAGAATTTCTTGCCGAACTAAACCTGGGTTATTTTTTTTGCGACGCGAACGGGATCGCCGACAGCCGCGCGCCAGGTAACGTGCCCGCGCGCAAAATCGTCGTGCGCGCGGATGAACGTCCCGTCGCCAAATTTCGCACGACATTGCGCCCATACTATGTGCAAGCCGCGAACGTTGCCGTGTTCGCGCGCAACCCGCACGCGTCGCTCCAAGTCATCGGGCAAGCGCACGCGTACCCCAACGATTTTGTGTACCGCGATCCCGCGCGCGCCGATCCGGCGACCGGCTTGCGCCTCTGGCGTTTGACGGCGAGCAACGCCACGTCGGCGCAAAAAGAACTGTACGATCCCGCCATCGCTTGGGCGCGCACGCGTATGCACGCGGAACATTTCGTCAGCGTCGTCGCGCAACAAATTCGCACGCACCATTTTCAGGGTTTCAAACCCGGCATCGTCACTGCCGCGTTTGACGCCGAGATTTTCGGAGTGCGTTGGTTCGAAGGCATCGCCTGGCTCAAAGAAGTGTTGCGCCAATGCGCCACTAGCCCCGATGTTGAACTGACAACCGCGCGCGCGTATGTGCGTGCGTATCCGCCCGATCACATGCTGGCGCTCCCCGAATCCTCGTGGGGCAAACACAACGATCACTCCACTTGGGCAAATGCCCACACGGCTTGGATGTGGGACGCGTTGAACGCCGCCGCGCGCGAAATGGAATCACTCGTCGCGCAGTTTTCCAACGCCACCGGCGAACGGCAAGCCATCTTGACGCAAGCCGCGCGCGAACTGCTCTTGCTCCAAACTTCGGACTGGGTCGTCGGCGTGGGTGAGCCGGCAACCCAGGATGACGCAAACGAGCCGTTTCGTCAGCATCATGCGCGCTTTACGCGCCTTGCCGCGCTCGCGCGCCGCGATGCGTGGAGCGATGAAGAGCGGCGCTATGTCGCGCACGTCGCCGCGCTCGACCAGCCCTTTGCCGATTTGGATTATCGGTTGTTCGCCGCGCGCGAATAACAAGGAGCAAACCTTATGCGAATTTTACTCTACACGGGCAAGGGCGGCGTTGGCAAGACGAGCGTCGCCGCCGCCACCGCGTTGCGTTGCGCCGACCTGGGGTACCGCACCGTCGTCGTCAGCACCGACGCCGCGCATTCACTCGCCGATTCATTCGATCTGCCCATTGGTAACGAGCCGGTTGAACTTGCGCCGCGCCTGTACGGTCAGGAAATTGATGTGCTCCACCAAATGGAAAAATATTGGGGCACGGTGCAAGACTGGGTGACGACCGTCCTCTCGTGGCGCGGCATGGACGCGTTGATCGCGGACGAGGCGAGCGTGCTCCCCGGGATGGACGAACTCGCCAGTTTGTTGCAGATCGTCTTTTTGCATGACAGCAACGCCTACGATGTGATCATCGTGGATTGCGCGCCCACCGGCGAAACCTTGCGCCTGCTCTCGCTGCCCGAAGTTGCCGAGTGGTACCTCTCGCATATTTTTCCGGTGCAACGCCAGGTTGCCAAAATGGCGGGACCTTTGCTCAAGAGTCTCACCGATCTGCCGATTCCCGACGACCAGGTTTTCCAATCGGTCAAGGATTTGATTTTGCAATTGGATCGGATGCACCAACTTTTGACGGACACGAAAAAATCGTCCGTGCGGCTTGTGCTGAACCCGGAAAAAATGGTGATCAAGGAAGCGCAACGGACGTACACGTACTTGAACTTGTACGGCTACTCGACCGACCTCGTCGTGTCGAACCGGATCATTCCAGCCACAGTCAACGATCAGTATTTTCAAGCGTGGAAGGGATCGCAAGCGCGGCACAGTGTGTTAGTCGAGGACGCATTTGCGCCGTTGCCGATTTACAAAGTGCCGCTGATGGATCAAGAAGTCGTCGGCGCGGAGATGCTTCGCAAAATGGCGCAGGCGATTTACGGCGACGCCGATCCCGCGCAAGTGTTTTACACCGAGCAACCCCAGGTGATCGAAAAGGACGGCGCTGCGTACGCGTTGAAACTGCGCCTGCCGTTCATCCGCAAGGATGCCGTGAACATGACGCGCACCGGCGACGAACTGGCGATCAGCATCGGCAATTTTCGCCGCAACATTATTTTGCCGCGCGTGCTTGCCGGGCTTGCCGTGCAAAAAGCCAAGTTCGAAAATGATCGCCTCGTCATCACGTTCGCCGAGCAAACCAGCGGATGAACCGGTTACGCGCTTTTCGTTTGCCGTTCCCCGCCGCGCGCTGGATCGCGCCGGCGATCTTTCTCGCCGCGCTGGCGCTCTACGTTCGCACCGCCGCGCCCACGCTGGGCGGCGCGTTCGATAGCGAAGAGTTTCAACACGTCGCGCACAATCTCGACGTGGCGCACGCAACCGGCTATCCGCTGTACCTCGTGCTCGGCAAAATTTTCACGACGCTCGTTCCGCTCGGCGACATTGCGTACCGCATGAACTTGCTCTCTGCCGTGCTTGGCGCGGCAACCGTCGTCGTCGTCTACTGGAACGCGCAACTGTTGACGCGGCAACCGCTGGCGTCACTGTCCGCCGCCGCGCTGTTTGCGACGAACGCCGCCGTGTGGCGGCAAGCCGGCGTGGCATCGGTGGGACCTCTGCACGCGCTCCTCGTCGCGGCAATCGTGTGGGCAATGTTGTTGTGGCGCGAACGCCGCGCGCCGCTCACGCTTGCCGCGTTGTGCTTCGGGCTGAGTCTCGCGCATCACCGCACGACGATCCTCCTCGCGCCGGCAATCGCCGCGCTCGTCCTGCGCGTGGATGCCGGCATCTTGCGCCGTCCGCGCGAACTCGCCCAGATTTTTTTCTGGCTCATACTACCGCTCACGTTTTATCTCTACATTCCGATTTTCGGAAACCACACGCCGTGGTACGTCAACACATTCGAAGGATTCGTTCGCGAATTGTCCGGCGGCGACGCCGGCGATTTTACGCGTGCGACGCCCATGCAACTGTTTGAAGGCGTCGTCGTTGTTTCGCAGTACTTGCTCGAATCGTTCGGCTACCTGGGATTGGCACTCGTCCTCGTCGGGATCGCGCGGCGCGCGTTTCGCAATTCCATATCCGAAATTTCGGATGCGATCTTTTTGGGGCTTGCCACGCTCGCGTTCGCCGCGTGGGGCATTGTGTACGGCGGCGAGCCGGATCGCTACCTTGTGCTCCCGTTCCTGTTTTTGATCTATTGGTTTGCGCTGGGGGCGGGCGCAATCGAAGCGCGCCTCGCCGCCGCGATCCAAGTTCCCAGTTTGCCGGCAACCACGCGCACGCTGTTCGACGCGTTGCGTTTGACGCTCGCGCTCGTGCTCGCGCTCCTCGTCATTGCGCCCTTCCCCAGTCGCTGGCGCATCGCCGATTGGAGCGGCTATGTTCGGCAATATCAAGTGTGGGACGAAATTTTCACTTTGCCGCTTCCGCAAAATGCCGTGCTCGTCGGCAATTGGCCCCAACTGAACGCGATGCGCTATTTGCAACGCGTCGAAAACCGCCGCCCCGATTTGCAATTTGTCGGCACGCTGTACGACGCGGGCCCGCAAACCGACGCGGCGCGCGACGCGTTCATCGCCGGGCAACCGATCTTTCTCGCGCCGGGGATCGCGCTCCCGAACGGTACGTATCGGTACGCGCAGTTGGGTCCGTTGCTCCAAGTGCGCGAGTCGCCGCAAACGACTGCGCCCGCCGCGCCAAAAAATATCGCGCTCACGCCCGCGCTCACGCTCGCGCATTTCGAGATCACGACCGCGCTCGAAACCTACGCGCCGACGACGCACATCGCGCCAAATCGCACAGTGCGCGTCACGCTTGATTGGCGCGCGGAAAATGCCGTGCGCGATTTTCTCGTGCGCGTGCGGCTATACGATCCCGAAGCGCGCGTGATCGCGCAACGCGATGAAGCGCCGGTGCGCGGCTTGTATCTCGCGCCGCAATGGGCGCGCGGCGAGTACGTGCGCGATGTGCACAACGTGCAAATTCCGGCGGGCACGCCGCCCGGCGCATACACACTCAAACTGCAAACGCTCGATGCGGAAACGAAGAAACCGGCGAGCGATGAAATTACCCTGACAATGCTCACCGTCACCCGCGCGACGAACCTCACGCGCGATCAAGTTTTTGTCCAGCGTCCGTTCGATCTGATTCTTGATGATCGCCTGGCGGTGTGGGGTAGCGGCGGGTTCGACGGGGTGCGGCGTGCCGGCGACACACTCACGTTCAATCTCGTGTGGTTTGCGCGTGAACCCGTCGCCGCAGACACGGTTGCGCATTTTGCGCTGAGAGATGCCACCGGCAAAACGCTCGCCGCGTGGACGCGCGCGCCCATCGCATTTTACGCGACGCGCGAGTGGCAACGCGGCGAAATTCTCAAGGCGTACTACGACGTGCAATTGCCGACCAATGCGCCGCCGGGAATGTTGACGCTCGCCATCGGTATTGACGCCAACGACCTGATCGCCATCGGCAAATTGGAAATTGCGCCGTAAAATTTCTCATTCGACAAACCGTCTAAAATCGTGTAATATTTGCCGCGATGAAAAACACACATGCTATTCAACCCCTGCCGGTCGAACGGTGGAAAAAATATCTCACCGATTACAACGAAGGGCTGGGTCTCGTCTACGAACGGCTCGTCCTCAACGATTATCTCGACCGCATCGTGAATCAGAACGACATTCACACCGTCCTCGAAGCGCCGATTTTCGGCATGGCGGGCGTAAGCGGGATCAACAGTGTGCGGCTCGCGCAACGGGGTTGCGCTGTGACGCTCGTGGACGAAAACGCGGAACGCCTGCGCGGGATCGCGCGCATCTGGGACGAATTGCGGTTACGCGCGACGTTCGTGCATCACGCCGATTTCGCGCGCCTGCCGTTCGACGATCAGTCGTTCGACCTAACCTGGGAATGGGCGGGGCTGTGGTACTTGCCGAACGCCGAAGCGTTGCTGGCGGAACTTGCGCGCGTGTCGCGCAAACTCGTTTTCGTCGCGATGCCGAACCGCGTCCAGGTTGGCTACCTCATGCGAAAATATTTGCTCGAACGTGATTTCGTCCAGTACGTGGACGAAGCGTGGGCGGACATTCGGCGCATCAAACGCGCGCTGAGCGCGGCGCGCGTGACCTTCATCGAGGAGGGCGTGCTCGACGTGCCGCCCTGGCCCGACACCGTGATGCCGGCGGCGCAAGTGTTACGCCGGCTCGGTATCCGCTCGCAAAAACTCGATTCGCAATTCACCGGCAATGCCTGGGTTTGGAGTACGATGGACTATTACCTGGGGCGGCGGCCCGATTTGAAAGCGACGATTGATCGCTACACATTCCTCGAACGCGCGCCGCTCCCTTGGCAGATCAAGGCGATCTGGGCGCATCACCGGTACGTGTTGGGAAAAGTTCAAAATTCAAAGTAAAAAGGCACAAGTGCCAATCTTGCCATCCACTATGCAAAATTCACAACCAGCCATTTCGATCATCATCCCGGCGTACAACGTGCAAGCCAGCATCGGCGTGGTGTTGGACGGTTTGCGCGAATGGCGCGACCGCGCCGAGATCATCGTCGTTTCGGACGGCTCGACGGATCAAACTGCCGTGGTCGCCGCGCGCGCGGGCGTGCGCGTGATTCGTCATCGCATCAACAAAGGGTACGGCGCGGCGCTGAAAACCGGCATCCGCGCGGCGCAGGGCGATGTGATCGTGATGATGGACGCGGACGGCGAGCACAGTGCGGCGCACATTCAATCCTTGCTCGACGCGTTGGGCGACAACGATATGGTGGTCGGCGCGCGCGGCAAGGGATCGCACGCGCCGCTCGTGCGTCGCCCAGGCAAATGGGTGCTCTCCAAAGTGGCGAACTATCTCGCGCAGACCGAGATTCCCGATCTCAATTCCGGCTTGCGCGCGTTTCGCAAAGAGGTCGCCCAATTATTCTTGCACATTTTGCCGAACGGTTTTTCGTTCACGACGACGCTGACGCTCGCGTTGTTCAAAGAGGGTTACAACATTGCGTACGTGCCGATCACGACGACGCCGCGCTTTGGCAGTCGTAGCACCGTCAACCCCATCCGCGACGGTTTGAACACGATCATGCTGATCATTCGGATCATTGCGCTGTTCGATCCGTTGCGTGTGTTCGTGCCGACGAGCGCGCTCCTGTTCGGCATCGGCGTGGTGTATTGGATTCTCGACATTGTTC
The DNA here is from genome assembly GCA_903825565.1 of uncultured Anaerolineales bacterium. Classification (GTDB taxonomy): domain Bacteria; phylum Chloroflexota; class Anaerolineae; order UBA4142; family UBA4142; genus CAIKBD01. Next base: position 9,888 of record CAIKBD010000315.1, read on the forward strand.
TGCGTCAACGGCTCAACATTCCCTCCGGCGCAATTGTCGTGATTTTGGCGAGCGTGATCATTTTCATGTTCGGCATCCTCGCCGATCAGGTCAGCGCGATTCGGCGCGAAAAGTACGAGTAGCGCGCCGCACGCGCCTCCCCGCATTCACCCTTCATCGTTTTTTGTCACATTTTGCGTGCCAGCGGTGTTTGATGAGTAGAAGCAACTAGCCCGGCAACGCCGCCGCTGGAGGAGAGACGTACGATTCACGTGACTAGCCCCAAAGCGCACGTCCCCGCTTGTGCCGCGTCCGACGCGGCCGCGCACTTTGATGCGACGTTTCTCGCGCACTGGCAAACGATCTATCGCGCGCTGTGTCGCCTCGTCGGTGATGCGAGCGAAGCCGAAGACCTGGCGCTCGAAACGTTCTGGCGTTTGCACCAACGCGCGCCGTCCACCGAGCAAAACCTCGGCGGTTGGCTGTATCGCGTGGCGATGAACCTGGGTCTCAACGCGCTCCGCGCACGCCAGCGGCGCGTGCGCCACGAACTTGCCGCCGGCAAATGGGAACTCGAAAACGCCACGGCGGATCCTGAGCACGCGGTGATCGCGGCAGACGAACGCGCGCGCATGCGCGCCGTGTTGAGCGAGATGAGCGAACGCGAGGCGCACCTGTTGATCCTGCGCTATTCCGGCATGGCGTATCAAGAGATCGCGCGCACGCTCGGCGTTTCGCCTAACTCGGTCGGCACACTGTTGGCGCGCGCGGAACGTGAATTTGAAAAGCGGTTTCGGCAAAAGGAGGAAGGATGACGCATCCCACCGAAGGGCAACTGCGCGCCCAGCTCGATCATGCCCTCGACGAAACGGAACACGCGCGCCTCGCCGCGCATCTCGCCGCGTGCGCGGATTGCCGCGCGCGCGCGCAAGCTCTGCAAATCCGCGCGACGCGGATCGCCGCGCAGTTCGCCGCGCTCGAATCCACCCAGGTTGGCGTGCCACATGCCGCGCTGGTTCGCTTCAAAAATCGTTTCGCGCGAAAGGAGATTTCCCTGATGCAAAAAATTTTCAAACCGCGCTATCGTTTGGCGTGGACCCTCGTTGCGCTCGTTGCGCTGTTCGCCGTTTCGCTCGCGTTGCCGCCGGTGCGCGCGTGGGCGGAGGGCTTGCTCGCGCAATTTCGCGTCGCCAAGATTACGGTGGTGAGTGTGGACGCGACGCGCTTTAACGAATTGCTCGGTGGCACGGCGCTCGACAAACGGATCGGCGAACTGCTGTCCGACTCGGTGACGGTCACGAAAAAACCGGGCGCAGCGCGCTCCGCCGCAAACGCCGCCGAGGCGAGCCAACTCGCCGGGTTTACCGTGCGCTTGCCGGCAAGCCGCGCCGATGCGCCCCAGATCAGCGCGCAGGACGGCGGCGCGTTTCAGTTCGTCGTAAATCGCGCGCGCGCGCAAAGTTTGCTCAACGAAGCCGGCGCGAGCGATTTGAAATTGCCCGCAACGATTGACGGCGCGGTGATCAAGGTGACGATTCCCAGCGCGGTCACGGCGGCGTATGGCACGTGCCCCAAACTCGACAGCAAGGAAAGCGAATCGAGAGCGGCAACGAGCCGCGCAATGGCGAACTGTATCCTCGTGAGCCAAATTCCCAGTCCCGTCGTGGACACGCCGCCCGATTTCGACATCGCGCAAATCGCGCAACTGGGTTTGCAATTCGCCGGGATGCCGAAAGACCAAGCGCGTGCGTTCGCGCAAACGGTGGATTGGACTTCGACGCTGGTCGTGCCGATTCCGCGCAATGCGGCGCAGTACAAAAAAATCGCGGTAGATGGCGCGGAGGGATATTTGATCCAACGCCCGCTGGATGATTATCCGCAGTACACGATCATTTGGGTCAAGCGCGGAATCGTCTACGCGGTCAGCGGGATTGGCGCGGACACGACCACCGCGTTGAATATGGCAAACTCGCTGAAGTAAGTTGGCTAGTTAGGTAGTTGAGTAGTTAGGTAGTTTGGTTCACCAACCAACTATCCAACTACTCAACTATTCAACTCCCCAACCATCCAACTACTCATGTCATTAGCGATTCACACAACAAACCTCCGCAAAGTGTTCGACGAAAATATAGCCGTGCGCGGACTCACCTTGCAAGTTGAACCTGGCGAAGTGTTTGGCTTTCTGGGTCCAAATGGCGCGGGCAAGACCACCTCGATCAAAATGTTGTTGGGCTTGGTTGCGCCAACGGCGGGAAGCGCAACCCTGCTCGGCGCGCCGCTGGGAGATCGCACGGCACGCGCGCGCATCGGTTTCCTGCCGGAACATTTCCGCTTTCACGATTGGCTGACCGCGAATGAATTTCTGCGCGTGCACGGACAGCTCTACGGGATGAGCGCGGCGCGGGTGCGCGCGCGCGTCCCCGAATTGCTCGACCTCGTGAAACTCACCCCCTTCCGCGACAAACAACTTTGCACTTTTTCGAAAGGTATGTTGCAACGGATCGGTCTCGCGCAAGCGTTGCTCAACGATCCCGCGCTCGTCTTTCTCGACGAACCAACGTCGGGGCTAGACCCGGTTGGGCGGCGGCTCGTGCGCGACATCATCCGCGATTTGCGCGCGCGCGGCACGACGATTTTTCTCAACTCGCACTTGTTGAGCGAGGTCGAAATTACGTGCGACCGCGTCGCGTTCATCAAGCACGGCGAGGTGATGCGCGTGAGCGAGTTGAAAACGCTGGTGACCGGCGCGACCAGTGTGACGGTGCGCGCGCACGGTTTGACGCCCGCGGCGCTCGCCGGGTTGAGCGCGTGGAGCAAGGATGTTCGCGCGGATGGCGATCAGGTTACGTTGACGGTTGCCGATGAAGCGGCGTTGCCGGCGATCAATCGCTATCTCGTCGCGCAAAACGTCGCGGTGTTTGCGCTCACACCCCAGCATCTCTCGCTCGAAGATTTGTTCATTCAAATCGTCGGCACGGACGGAGGGCTGTGATGCCGATTGTGACGATTGCCCGGTTGACGTTTCTCGAAGCGCTGCGGCGGCGCATTTTGCTTGCCGCGTTTTTGCTCGGCGTGGCATTTCTCGCGCTGTACGCGTTCGGCTTTTCCCAGATGCACGATCAAATTATGGCGAACAATGCGGCGTCACAAATGTACGCGACGCTCCTCAAGAGCGGGATGGATAATTTTCTCACGCTCGCCGGATTGTACGCCGTCAATTTTTTGGCGTTGGCAATGGGTGCGCTCGTGTCGGCGGATACGCTCGCCGGCGAAATCAGTTCGGGCACGATTCAATCGCTCGTGACGAAACCGGTGCGCCGCGCGGAGATCGTGCTGGGCAAGTGGCTGGGGTTTGCCGGCTTGCTCGCGCTCTACCTGGTGCTGATGGTGGGCGGGGTGATGGCGGTGGCGTATGTGTTCGACGGCTATGTGGTGCCGAACGTCGTCAGCGGCGTCGCGCTGATTTATCTCGAAGCATTGCTGGTAATGACGGTGACGCTGGCGTGCAGTAGCACGTTTTCGACGCTGGCGACGGGCGGGGTGATCTTTGGTTTGTACGGCATCGCGTTCATCGGTGGCTGGGTCGAGCAGTTTGGCGCGCTGTTGCAAAACTCGGCGGCGATCAACCTCGGCATCGTGTCGAGTCTGATCATTCCGAGCGAAGCCCTGTGGCGACGCGCCGCGTATGAAATGACGCCGCCGCTCGCGCAAGCGATGGGCATGTCGTTCAGCGGACCTATGCTCACGGTGTCGGTGCCGAGCACGTTGATGATTGGGTACGCGGTCGGGTATCTCGCGGTTGCGCTGGCGCTGGGGGTGCGCGCATTTGCCCGGCGCGATTTGTAACCTGCGGCGCGCGTGTGGCGCAGGCGGTCAGCGCGCGCGTTCCCAGTCGGCGCGCGTCACGCGCAGATCGTACGTGTCCGTCGCTTCCGCGTAGATCGTCATTCCCACTTTGGCGAGCACGCGCAACGATCCCAGGTTTTGCTTGCGTGTGTGGAGCGCGACGACGGCAAGACATGTCGAATCCTGAAATGCCCATTCGAGCAATGCGCGCACGGCTTCGGTGGTATAGCCGTGCCCTGCCCAAGCCGGATCGATTCCGTAGCCGATTTCGACTTGACCGTGCTCATCCGGCGCGCCTTTGAATCCCGCCAATCCTGCGCCGAATGGAATTTCCGCCAGCACGATCAGCCAGTAGGTGTACCACGCGTGGCTTGGCGGATCGGCGCGCGCCATTTTCGCCAATTTCATTTCGATGGCGCGGTGCACGCTTGCGGTTACCACGGCGCGCGACACCGGCACACCCAGTTCAGCTTCGAGTTGGGCGGGCTGGGTGAGATACCAGCGCAGGTGGGTGGGCGTCAAGGGAATCAGCGTGAGACGTTGAGTGGCCAGCATTGATAGCGCTCATTGAAAAAAAAGAGGCGCGATGCGCGTTGAATTGCGCGCATCGCGCCTCGTTGCCATTACGTTTCTGCGCGCCCGGAGGGACTCGAACCCCCAACACTCAGTTCCGAAGACTGATGCTCTA
>CAIKBD010000316.1 GCA_903825565.1 uncultured Anaerolineales bacterium
GATTACACGATTGAACAGCGCACGCGCGCGATCACCTTGACCGAAGCCGGCTATGATCGCGTCGAGCAATTGCTCGGCGTGCCGCTCTACGATCCCGATCATCCCGAAGAACTCGATCCACGCCAGGCAAAGTTGATGCACCACCTCGAAGCCGCGCTCAAAGCGCAATACCTATTCCTGCGCGACAAGGATTACATCGTTCGCAAAGGGCAAGTGATCATCGTGGACGAATTTACCGGCCGCTTGATGCCCGGGCGGCGCTGGTCGGACGGTTTGCATCAAGCCGTCGAAGCGAAAGAGCGCGTGCCGATTCAACAAGAGTCGGTGACGTATGCGACCGTCACGCTACAAAATTATTTCCGCTTGTACAAACATCTTGCCGGGATGACGGGCACGGCGAAAACCGAAGAGGACGAATTTTTCAAAGTCTATGGTCTCAGCGTCGTTGCCATCCCGACGAACAAGAAAATGGCGCGCGAGGATCAACCCGATCAGATTTATCGCAACGAGGAAGCCAAATGGCGCGCGGTGGCGGTCGAACTCGTGCGCCTGTATGCGCGCGGTCAACCGACCTTGATCGGCACAACGTCCGTTGAAGCATCGGAACGTTTGAGCAAACGCATTGCCGCGCCGAAATTGCAACTCTATGCGCGTGCGCGTTTGTTGCACGCGGCAGTCGAAAATCACAGCGACCTCAGCGACAAGCAACGCGCTGTGCTGAAAACGATCCTGGCGCGGCGGCTCGAAGACGCGTCCGAAATCTTTGAGGAAAATTTTTCGGCGCGCTTGTTTCACGCGTACGACCTCAGCGCAGTGACGAACGCTGTGCGCCAAGTTCCGCTCCGCGATCTGGCGGGCGCGAAAAAACGTTTGGCGCGCGGCGGCAAGGATGCGGCGGGCGCGCAACAACAATGGAAGTTGAGCGACAAGGCAATGGCGGAATTGGACGCGCTTAACGAACGCGCCATTCGCTTTGCGGTTTGGCTCGACGATCACCAATTGCGGTTGGACGCCGCGCAGACTTTGTGTGACGAAATTGCCGCGCGCCCCGACGATCTGGCAAAGTTGGCGCCGCGTTTCAATTTGCCGGTGGAAACGGTGCTGGAGGTGTACCAAAAGTTGCGCCTCACGCGCGAAGAACTGGGCGAGATCAATCGCGCGCTGATTGATTCGCTTGGCGATCAGGCGGAGGTGGGCGAAGAGTACTGTGTGCGCGATGAAGATCTGGCGCGCATCCTCAAAGATTTATTCCTGCGCGAGGAGGATGTGGCGCGGCTCGCCAAACAGATCGAGGGCAATTTCGATCCGCTCGCGCCGAACAATGTGGACGCGTTGCGCGAACCGTTCGGCGTGAGCGACGCGGCGCAACTTGCGGAAATTTTGCGCGGCGGGATCAAGCACGCGGTTTTGAATGCCAAGGAGCACGACCGTGAAGCCAAGATCATTGCGCGCGCCGGCGAGTTGCGCGCGATGACGCTCGCGACGAGCATGGCGGGACGCGGTGTGGACATTAAACTGGGCGGCGAATTACGCGAGCACACACTCAGCGAAGTCAACCGGGTCTTACGGCGCGAGGGGATCGATCCGTACAACTTGGCGCTCGATGAAAAACTCGCCGCGCTCGAAAAAATTCCCACCGCCAAGTATCACTTGTACGCCGAGCATTTGGAACGGTTCAAAAAATATATGTACGACCGCGCCACCGTGCACGAGTTGGGCGGCTTGCGAATTATCGGCACGGAGCGCCAAGAAGCGCGGCGCATTGACAATCAGTTGCGCGGGCGTTCGGGGCGCCAGGGCGATGCCGGCTCGTCGCGCTTTTACGTTTCGCTCGAAGATGAAATTATGCGGCGGATGGGCGGCAAGGGTTTGATGGATCGCGTGTGGGTGGAAGACATTCCCCTCGAACATGATTGGGTAACCAAAGCCATCGAGCAGGCGCAAGTCAAAATGGAAAGTTACAATTTTGACATTCGCAAGCACTTGCTGGATTACGACGATGTGCTGAACAAACAGCGCGAGATCATTTACGGTCAGCGCAACCGCATTCTCACCAAAGCCGATCTGCGCGGCGATTTGCGCGGCTGGCTCGAAGAAGAGATTGCGCGCATCCTCGTCGAAGATCTAAAGGCGCGTGAGTATGCGGCGGCGCGCTTGCTATCGCATTTGGATTCGTTGATGCCGGGAATTTATACGAGCGCGACCGAATTTTGGTCGCCGTTCTCGCTCACCCTCGTGCAACGTGCGCTGGGCGAATTGGGCGATGCGGCGCAGGCGCGCGAGAAAATTCTTGCCGCCGCGCAAAATGCGATGGAACTGCACCGCGATTTTATCGCGCAAGCAGTGGTGCCTGAAGCGGTGCAAGTGTTCGAGCAACAATATCGCGCGACCTGGGACGAGATCGAAGACCTGGCGAAAAATACGCTCAACACGCTCAAGGAGGAAGCGCAAGAGCAACAGCGCGCGTTCGATGCGCGCACGGTGATCCAAACGGTGGGGCAAGCCGTGCGGCTGCAGATTGATGTGCGCGCGGAACGCGGAACCGAGATCACCGAAAAGCTGATCCTGGAGGCGACGCGTCGCGCGTTCGATTTGCGCATAGTGGCGCAGGTTGTGTATCGGGTGAGTCGGCGCGCGGGCCTCACCGTCGAATTTCAATGGACGCCGGATGGCGCGCTGAATTTCGACGCGTTGCGCGCCGCGCTTGCGACGGCAATCACCGACGCGTACACCGCGCAGGCGAACAAGCATCTCGCGGAGATCGAGCGCGAGCTGGGCGAGCTCGTCAAAACGCCGGAGGATGCGCGCGGGTTGCGGCTCGCGCATGTCTTGCTCAGCATCAGCCGCGTGTGGCGCACGACGTTCGATCAGCGCACGCATCGGCGGGTGCAAATTTCGACGCCGCGTTTTCCCTGGGACTATTTCGCCGCGACACAGGCGGATGTGGATGATCAGGAAAAATTGCGTGCGGAAATTTTGGAATACTGGACGCAATCGCTCGAACAACTGGAAGCCCTGCGCGGCGGCGTGGACAAGTTCAACGATTTGATCCGCGAGTTGATGTTGAGCATTGTCACGAATTTGTGGATTGATTATCTCACGGACATTGAATCGTTGCGCGAGGGCATTGGCTTGCAGGCGTTCGCGCAACGCGATCCGCTCGTCGAGTACAAGCGGCGCGCGTTCGACATGTTCCAAGATTTATACGCGCGGATTCGATCCCAGGTTGTGACGTACGTGTTCACGTACCAGTATCGCGGTTTGGCGAAACTCGAAAGTGAATCGCGCGACCGCGCGGCGCGCCAAGCGATTGCTGCGCCGAGCGAGGAGGGTGCGGTGACGCCGGCGTTGGCGGCGGGCGGCGATGCGCCCAAACTCGAAAGCAAAAAACAAAAAGCCGAGCCCAAGTCCAAACCGGAACCGGCGCGCAAACCGGTTGGCGCAGTTACCAGCGCGAAGCTGGGCCGCAACGATCCGTGCTGGTGCGGGAGTGGCAAGAAGTACAAAAACTGTCACATGCAAAGCGATTTGCGCTGACCCGGACAAGCACAAGCCCTGACCGACGCTGAACGGCGCAGTCAGGGCTTGTGCATTTTAGCGTGTGGGGTTGTGTGCGACGTGCCGATTATTTAAAGTTCGCCGCGACGAATTTCCAGTTGACCAAATTCCAGAAGGACTCGACGTATTTGGGGCGCGCGTTGCGATAGTCAATGTAATAGGCGTGTTCCCACACGTCGCAGGTGAGAAGCGGCTTTTTACCGGCGGTCATCGGGTTAGCGGCATTGCTTGTGCTTTCGATGGCAAGCGTGCCATCGGGGTTTTTCACGAGCCACGCCCAGCCGGAGCCGAATGTGCCCACGGCGGCGGCGGAGAATTTTTCTTTGAACGCCGCAAACGATCCGAATGCTTGATTGATCGCGGCGGCAAGCTCGCCGGTCGGTTCGCCGCCGGCTTGGGGCGCGAGGCAGTTCCAGTAAAAGGTGTGATTCCACACTTGCGCCGCGTTGTTGAAAATGCCGCCGCTCGCTTTTTTGACGATCTCTTCGAGTGACAGATTTTCAAATTCGGTGCCGGGGATCAGCTTGTTCAAGTTGGCAACGTACGTGGCGTGGTGTTTGCCGTAATGAAATTCGAGCGTTTCGGGTGAGATGTGCGGCAAGAGCGCATCTTTCGCATACGCCAGTTCGGGCAGTTTGTGTTCCATACGCCTCCTTAGGGTGTGGGTGAAAAAATGGACTGTTAGGTTGGGCGCGCAGTGCGCGGCGCCTGTGAGATGAGCAGTCATCACCGGAAATGGACTTGCGCTATTGTAGCACGGGTTGCGGGATCGCGCAACGGGCGTGCGCCAACCGCGCACGCCGTTTTGCATTTTTGCGTCCGGCGTGATATAGTATTATTGCAAGTTTGGCTTTGTCCCGCAGGGTGCGGCTCGAACGGATAGCCCGTCAACTGCTAATGCTCGTTCGTCCGAAGAAGAAAATCGTCGAATGAACGTCATGTGCCCGTGCGCTCGGATCGCTTGCCCCACGAATTCAAGACTCGATTGAGATTTGCCTGTTGCAGATCGTGTCCGCTTTGGCGCGTCTGCGGCAGGCGTTTTTGTTGCGATAAATATACAAGGACTCGGTTTTGCAACTTGCCGTCTGGGTGACTGGAATCGTTGGATGTGTATGGCTCATCGCGCGCGATCCTTTGATGGATCGCGCGCGGCGATGGTGCTTTGGGATTTTGATTGCGTTGTGGATTCGGTTTGGCATCGGCGTTGTCCTTTGGCTCCTAGCGAAATTTTGGGGACGGTCATTTGGCCTTGCCGATCTGATCGAAAAGCAAAATTCGTTGCCGGATGTGGCACTCGAAATCGTCGGCGCGATTTTTGCGCCAACACTCCAAGACGCATTTTTCGACCTGACGCTTTTTTCCCTGATCGTTTTGGGCGGAATCGAAATTTTGTTGCGCGTGATTTTTCCCAGAGAAGCGTTGGTGAAACGCGGACCAGCGCGCGCGTATCTTTGGAACTCGCAATTTCGCAATCGGGCGTGCCCGTTTGTGTGCGCGGAAAATGGCGCGGTGCGTGTTGCCGGTGTGGACGCCAAACGTAAGCCGGGCGCAGGCGTTGTGTTTGCCGATGCGATGACTGCGGTCGCCGTGCGGCAGGATGTTCAGCTCTCACGCGTGGTAGGTCCGGGGTTTACATTTCTAACCGAGGCGGAAACCGCACAAGCAATGATCGAGTTGCGCCCGCTCAATCTCAACCGCCGCGTAACGGTGAACACGCGCGATGGCATCGAGACTACGCTGACGCTTAGCATTGGCGTGGAGATTCGGCGCGATGTGCCCGACTGGGAATTAGGGCAACCGCGTTTTCCCTTTGCCGAGCACGCGGTGCGGCTTGCGCTTGGCGTCGAACGAAACTTGCCGACGATGGAAACACCCGCGTTCGCGTACGATTGGTGCGACGCGATTGCAAATTTGGCGGAAGATGGTTTGCGCCAGATTGCCGGCGGGTACACTTTTGATCAACTGTTTGCGCTCGATGATCCGACCGCCAATCCGCGCCAAGACATTGCGCGGCGCGTGCGTGAACTGGTAGTAGATTTTACGCCGCACTTTGGCGGCAACCTCGTGTCTCTGAATGTGACGCAGATCGAATTGCCACGCGACATGCTAACGCAACGCGTCGAAAGTTGGAGCGCAGAGTGGGAGCGTCGCCGCCAACTGGTTCAAGCGCAGAGCCAAGCGGAGGAAGCGCAAACGCGCGAAGCCGCCCGCGCGCTCGCGCAACGTGAAATTGCATCCAGTCTGTACGCCGCGCTGAATATTCCGCCAGGTCAGTTGACCGGCGATACGCTGGCATTGCGGCTGATCGCCAGCGTGGAGCAAATGTTACGCGACTCGCCAGCGGCGACCACCCAGATGGTTGACTTGGCGGCGCTTGAACGCTTGCTCAATCAGGCGCGGGGGGACGCGTGATGCGTTTGCAATGGCTTGCCACGCGCGAATTATTACGTCGTTTGCGCTGCTTTGTGTTTTCCCCCAAGCCGGCGGAACGCAGCCAATCGAGATTCTGGTTGATGTTGTTCCTGCTAGGCGCGGGTTCCTGTTACGGTACTTGGGCGTCAAGTCTGTTCGGATCGGGTGTTGTGGTCGCCATCATTGTGCGGATGCTTTTGTTCGTGCTGGGCTTGGGCGCGGTTTGGGGGGCGGGCATCGCCAGCTTGCAGATGATGTATCAACTTTCGGCGAAAGATGCACGAACGCGCACGCTCGCCGCATTTGGCGCGGCGCAATATCCCACGATGACGGTGAACGATAGCGTACTCACGCCGAAAAATCTCACGCACCCGATCCATTTGGTGGGCGGGCCGGGCACCGTTCACCTTGCCAGCCATTTGGCAGCGGTGCTCGAACGCGCGGGACAATTTCGCCGTGTTGTCGGTCCCGGCGATCAGACTTTATTGCCGGGCGAACGGATTTTTGCGTTGGTGGATTTGCGTCCGCAGACCGAGCGCAGCGAAATCATGACGCCAACCCGTGATGGGATTCCGGTGCGGGTTGACGCGGAATTGGATTTTCAGATTTTGCCCGGCGCAGTTATGCCCGTTCCCATTTCGACTTGGCGGTTGCTCGCACGCGTCTTGCTCGAAGTGATTGTTGCGTTCTACGCGTTGATGGGTATGTCGGCGCACGCGTACGCGCTTGAAACTAGCATCCCGCAACGCGTCCCGAATCCGCCGCCGACAAATTCGCCCACGCCGTTGTACACCTTTCGAGAGCGCCAAGTTGTGCGCGCCGCGTATTTGCAACGCGTCGCCTGGCGTCAGGACCGAACGACCCAGGTGACGACATGGCGGGCGATGGTATTGGGCGCGGCACGAGGTCGAGTCGCCGAACGGCTCGGCAGTTTGACGCTGGATCGCGCGACTGAACCGGAGGATGCGGTCGCGGATCACGTCCTCGAACGAGAGGCGACGCCGCGCTGGGAAATTCAGCGCGAGGCGTTGCGCGCGGCACGGCAGAACAGCGTGACGCGTTTGGGTGTCACCGTGTTCCGTTTGCGGCTGGGCAGCATTGCGCTTGCGCCGGGTGTTCCAGAGGATTTGCGCGCGCGGATTGAGAACCAACGTACGGCGACGTGGCGCGCGGAATGGCAACGGCGTATGCGGCAGATCGCGAGCGATGCGGAAGCCGAAACGCAACGGCTACGTCAAAATGCGCGTGCCGAAGCGCAAACCCAGATGTTTCGCACGTTGCTCAAAGACATCCCGCCAAACGCCGATGCGCCAACGTTGCGGCGCATTATCGCCTTGCGAATCGTTCAGCTGCTCGAACAAACGCAGCAAGCGTCCGATCTGTCCTTGTCTATCCCAGAGCAAACGTTTACGGCGCTCGCATTGTTGCGTCAATTTCTCAAGGATTGATTGCGTGTCGAGGAGGTGTCATGGTTCTGCCACCGGTGTTCGACGATGAGTGTTTTGCTGTTTGGATTCCGGTTGCGCGTGACGAGGCGTTATCGCCGCGCGAGTTTCAACTGTTCGAGCGGGTGCAGACGCTTCGTCGAACGGACGGTGTGACTCAAGCGATTTGGCTGTGTCAGCAAGTGCGCAAGCGCGCTGAGCTGACGTTTACGCCGGATGCGCGCCGCGTCGAAGCCGAAGCGTACCTGACGCTTGGCAATTTGTTGCGTGTCGAAAAAGGGCAGGCGGATCCGGCAGAGATGTATAGGGCGGCGATCACTCTAAATCGCTCCTTGTCGCGGCACAATCTTGGCGTGGCGTTGAATCAGTACGCTAATTGGCTGGAGGATCAAGCAGATTGGTTTGCCGCCTGGGAACAGTACTCGCACGCGTTGGACTTGTGGAAGCAATTGGCAAGGGAACACGGCGCGCGCGGCAATGTGCGCCACTATAATTGTTATATTTCGCAGATTCAGTATTTTGAAAAGCGATTACAAGTGGTGCTAACGCGAGTTGAGGCATCATCAGTGCGCGATCAGAGCGATGATGCCGGTGCGGTGGATGTGCCAACACCCAGTCCCAAGCCGCCGCCCGTGACCTTCACCCATGCGAGCCGCCAGTGGTATTACGAGATCGGACTGGAAGAATTGCCGGTGATGCAAGATCAAGTCGCCGCGTCAATTTCTGGGGCGGGCATTGCTAACGCCAACGCGTCCGAGCGCGCGTATGTTGGGCAGACAATTATTTTCAGGGAAACACTGTACTTGCCAATCGGATTAAACGATGGTAAGAAGGTGCTGAAACTAAATTCCAAATATCAGCACGCGGTTGCGCGGGTGTGTGGACAAAGCATGAACGCCGCGCACCCCATTCCACTCAACGATCGTGATCTGGTTCTGGTGCGTGGCGATCCGCTCGGAAATTATTCGCCGCAGGATCGCGAAATCGTCATCGCTGTGATGCCGGGCGAACCAACGGAGCGGGCGATGATCAAACGATTCCGTCAGAATGGCAATCAAGCAATGCTCTGCTCCGAATCGCTTGAACCAGACTTGCCCGAACATCAATCGCTCGAAATCGAAACCCGGACAGCCGATTCCATTCGTTTTGTGGGGCAAGCGATTGCGGTGTTGAAACTGCTTGGGAAGGTGAACTGATGTTTCTTGCTCTCGAATCCACCGTCATCGCGCACGGGTTGCCGTACCCGCAAAACCTCGAAACGGCACGCGAACTGGAACGGGTGGCGCGCGCGTATGGCGTTGAGCCGCGCACGATTGCCGTGCTAAACGGCGAAATCAAAGTTGGCTTGAGCGATGCCGAACTCGCGCAACTTGCGCAGGCGCGCGATGTGCTGAAACTGTCGCGCCGCGACCTTGCGGTTGCCGTCGCCCGCCAACGCACCGGCGCGACGACCGTCAGCGCGACGATGTGGCTCGCACGGCGCGCCGGCATCCGCGTGTTTGCGACCGGCGGCATCGGCGGCGTGCATCGCGCGAGCGGCGCGGCGCAAACCTGGGATGTCTCCGCCGATCTGCCGGAACTTGCGCAGACGCCGGTCGCCGTCGTGTGCGCCGGCGCAAAAGCGATCCTCGATCTGCCGGCGACGCTCGAATGGCTCGAAACGCACGGCGTCCCCGTCCTGGGTTATCAGACGGACGATTTCCCGGCGTTTTACTCGCGCTCGGCTGGCGTGCCCGTGCCAACGCGTGTGGATTCGGCGGACGACGCGGCGCGGATCATCCAGGCGCATTGGGACCTGGGATTCACGAGCGGCGTGTTGATCGGCGCGCCGATTCCGCACGAGTACGAAACGCCGCGCGAGGTGATCGAGCCGCACATCCAGCGCGCGTTAAGCGAGGCGGACGAACAAAAAATCAGCGGCAACGCGGTGACGCCGTTTTTGCTCAAACGCTTGGCGGAACTGACCGGCGGCGAAAGCGTGCAGACGAACATTGCGCTGTTGAAAAACAATGTCGCCGTTGCCGCTGAGATCGCCCAAGCGTTGGCGCGGTTGGATGCGCCGACCGCGTGAGCGAAAAAATACCAGCCCGCTGGCAACTGGGGCTGGCACATCCGAACTATTCACTCTCGCACGGCGCAGTTAGGAGGACATCAACAATTTTACGAAGGAAGCGGAGATTTTGCTTTTTTTCCTGCGGCGCAAATGCCGTCATCGAAGCAATTGCGTCCAGGAGCAAACGCGCCAACCGCTGTTCCATCGCCGGCGGATAGTGAAGCCCTTCGGCTTCTTTCGCCTGCGCGATCAATCGTTGCATTGTTTTGAAACTCCGCGCTTGCGGATCGAGTTGAAACACTTTGCCCCTGGCATCTTGGTGGCGTTCCGCAATCGTGCGCGTCAGATTGCGCCGGTACACCTCGTCCCAAATGCCGCGCTTGGACTCTGCCGCTTCGTAGGTTTTTTCGAGATAGCGATAGATTTTTTCCTTGGGCGACGCTTCCGCGTTGACAATGGCTTCCAACTCGGTCATTAGTTCATCGAGAGTGTGGGTGAAGAGGGCGTCAAAAATCTTGCTCTTGTCGGAATAGTAGTTGTACA
>CAIKBD010000317.1 GCA_903825565.1 uncultured Anaerolineales bacterium
AATTACGCAAAAAGATATTGACGCCGGCATTTATCCGACGCTGGCAATGGAAGTGCCGTACACCGCCAACCCGTACGGCGACCTCGTGACCGGGTATTGGGGGTCAGTGCGCGCGCTCGTGCGCGAAACGTTGCTGGGGCGCTGACGCGTTTTACGTTTTACGTGTTGCGTATTGCGTAAAACGTAAAGCGTATCTTTGGAGGCAAAATGATTACCGGTTTTGATCACTTTATCGTGCTCGTCAACGATCTCGACGTTGCGGTACAAACGTTTCGCAACCTGGGTTTCGATGCGCGCGGCGGCGGCCAGCATCCGGCATTCGGCAGTCACAACGCGTTGATCGCGCTGGCGGACGGAACGTATCTCGAACTTGTCGCGTTTCGCGATCCGGCGCTGGCGGCGACAACGTTTTGGGGCGCGGGCGTGGCGAAACTGCGTGCGGGCGAGGGCTGGGGTGGTTTTGTATTGGCGTCGAACGATCTCGCCAACGATGCGGCGCACCTGCGCGAACGTGCGCTCGCCGTCGGTGAACCGTCCGCCGGCTCGCGCACGCGTCCCGACGGACAAACAGTTGCGTGGCACATTGCGCTGATCAACGCAACGACGGTCGGCGTATTGCCTTTTCTGATTCAGGACGACACGCCACGCACGTTACGCGTCGAACCGGCAAACGCGGGACTGGGCAGTCGCGCGCGCGTGCGCGAGGTGATCGTGGCGGTGAAAGATGCGACAACGGCGCGCGACGCATATCGCGCATTGCTCGGCGGCGAGCCGACGCGCGTGAAAAACACGGCGGGAGATGTCGAGGGTTATCGCGTGGCGTGCGAGTGGGGGAGTATCGTGCTCGCGCAACCAGCGCGCGGCGGCAGCGCGTTGGCGGAACAATTGGCGAAACGCGGTGAGGGCTTGTACGCGTTGACGCTGCAAATCGAAGGCATGGGGCGCGACCGCCGCGAGTTGCGTCAGCGTGGCATCGCCCTGACGAACGACGCGCAGGGATTTTTGATCGCGCCCGAGTTTGCGTGCGGCGCAAGAATTCGTGTGGTGTAAAAAGTCGCGCCCCGTTTTTCAGCACAACGAAAAACGGGGCGCGGTTTTTCTAGCGCCGCAATTGTTCGGCAATAAAATCCAGAATCTTGCCCGCGAATTCCTCTTTCGCCATCACCGGCAATTCGACGGCGCGGCTGGTATGGCGCGGGATCCACCACGAACGCGCCGTTTCGCTGAGGGCTGTTTCCGCCACCGGGTGGGCGACGATCAAATCCAGATTTTTGGATTCGAGTTTCTTGCGCGCGTTTTTCTGCACGTCCTCGGTCTCGGCGGCGAAACCGACCACAACGGCGGGATGCGGATCGCTCGGCACAAGCCGCGACGACGCGCGTGCGACCTCGCCGAGAATATCTTGATTCCGCACCAACTCCAACACAAAGGTTTCGTCTGCGCTCGGCTTGATTTTTTGTTTCGCCGATTTGACCGGGCGGAAATCGGTAACGGCGGCAGACATGATCAACGCGTCGGCGTGTTGGATTTCGCGCAAAACCACGTCCCACATTTTTGCCCACGTCGGCGCGGAGAGTAACTCGATGCCGCCGCGCGGCACACGCAAATGCGTGACGCCGGCGATCAGCGTCACCTGCGCGCCGCGATCCCGCGCCGCTTCCGCCAGCGCAAACCCCATCCGCCCGGATGAAAGATTGGCGATCACGCGCACCGGATCAATCGCCTCCTGCGTGCCGCCCGCGGTGATCACGATTTTGCGTTGCGCGAGATCGCCTTGCCGTCCCAGCACCGCGCGCGTCGCATCAATAATCGTGTCTACGTCCACCAGCCAGTTACGCCCGCTCCCCGGCTCAACCAGCGTGGCGCCGCGCGCGCACAATTGACGCACATTTTCCCGGGTCGTTGCGTTTTCCCACAGTGCGGGTTCTATCGCCGGCGCGATCACCAGCGGCGCGCGCGTAGCCAGCGCGGCGGCGCTGATTGGATCGTCGGCAAAGCCGTGCGCGAGTTTGGCGAGAATCGGCGCGGTCGCCGGCGCAATCACAAACACATCTGCCCGCTTCGCCATGGCGATGTGCGCGATAGACGAATCGGGCAATAAACTCAGCGTGTCCGTTACCACAGGTCGGTGCGTGATCGTCTCAAAGGTCAACGCGCCGATAAACTGGGTCGCCTCGTGCGTCATCACCACGTCTACCTGCGCGCCGGCTTGCGCCAAATGGCTCGCCAACGTTGCGGCATGGTGCGCGGCAACCGAGCCGGCAACTCCCAAGAGAATTGTTTTACCTTGCAAGATAAAAGCCATACGTGCCCCTTACGCTAAACCGGCAGCAATTGCGAAATCGCTTGCCGAGAAT
>CAIKBD010000318.1 GCA_903825565.1 uncultured Anaerolineales bacterium
GCGCGGCACAAGTTTCGGCGCACCCAGTCCGCTCGAAATAAAACTCGCGGAATTGATCCAGCAGTTTATGCCAAACATCGAGATGATGCGTTTCGTCAATTCCGGCACCGAAGCGACGATGACCGCATTGCGCCTCGCGCGCGCATTCACCGGACGCAACAAGATTATCAAATTCGAGGGATGCTATCACGGTCACGCCGATCTGTTGCTCGTCCAAGCCGGGTCGGGCGTCGCCACGCTGGGTCTGCCCGATTCGCCCGGCGTGCCCGCCGCGACAGTCGCCGACACACTTGTCGCGCCGTTCAACGATCTCGATGCCGTCGCACAACTCTTTGAAAAATATCCGCACGACATCGCCGCGATCATCGTCGAGCCGGTCGCCGGAAATATGGGCGTGGTCCCGCCCGCGCCGGTGTTTCTGCCGGGACTGCACGCGCTCACACAAACACACGGCGCGCTGTTAATTTTCGACGAGGTGATGACCGGTTGGCGCGTGCATCGCGGCGGCGCGCAAACGCTCTACAACATCAAGCCGGATTTGACGACGCTCGGCAAAGTGATTGGCGGCGGCTTGCCGGTCGGCGCGTACGGCGGTCGCCGCGACGTGATGCAGATGGTCGCACCGGCGGGTCCGATGTACCAAGCCGGGACACTCGCCGGCAATCCGTTGGCGATGACGGCGGGAATCGAAACGTTGCGCGAATTGCAAGAACCGGAAATCTGGGAAACGCTGGAAACGCGCGCGGCGAAATTGGTCGCGGGCGTGAGCGCGGCGGCAAAAGCGGCGGGCGTGCATGTTGTGACGAATCGTGTGGGCACAATGTTCACAACTTTTTTTGCGGACGAACCGATCACGAATTGGGCGAGCGCGAAAAAATCCAACACCCAAAAATTCGGCGCGTACTTTCGTGCGATGCTCGAACACGGTATTTACCTTGCGCCTTCGCAATTCGAAGCCGCCTTTCTCTCGACCATGCACGGCGACTTGGAAATTGACGCGACGGTGCAAGCGGCAGAACAAGCAATGCAAAGGATGAAGGATGAAGGATGAAGGCGGAATATTTTTCAACCTTCCGCCTTCATCCTTGATAATGAATGTTACGAGGTTATTTGGCACATTCAAATTATTCTGCCATCACCGAACTCGCCAAAACCAGCAAGCGCGTCCTCTCCCAACTCGTCGCGCTCACGCTCGATGCGGATGAGTTGATCGGCTGGCGCGCGGTACAAGCGTTGGGACTGGCGAGCGCAATCGTCGCCGCGCGCGACGCGGAATTTGTGCGCGGCATTTTACGCCGCTTGCAATGGTCGCTCAACGATGAGTCCGGGTCCATCGGCTGGCGTGCCGCGCCGGCGATGGGCGCGATCCTTGCGGCATCGCCCGGCACATTCGCCGAGTTTGCCCCCATCGTCGCATCTACGCTCGATGTAGACGAAACGCATTTTTACCCGGGCGTGTTGTGGGCAATCGGCACAATCGCCGAGCAACACGCCGAACGCGTGCGCTTTATTTTGCCGCAGGTGCGCGCGCTTTTGCAAAATCCGTCGCCGCCAACGCGCGGACTCGCAGCGTGGTGTCTGGGTTGCTTGCGCGATGCCGCCGCGCGCGCCGCGCTTGCGTCAATGACGAACGACGCCGCAGCGTTCGAAATTTTCGCGGACGACGCGTGGCAAGCGCGCACCGTCGGCGCACTAGCGCGCGCGGCGTTGGACGCCATTGACGCACCGGGAACAAATCAAAGATGATTTCGCTCCAAGACAAGATCGTATTGATCACCGGCGCATCGCGTGGAATTGGCGCGGCAACCGCGCGCGAGTTTGTTGCGGCGGGCGCGCGCGTTGCGCTCGTCGCGCGTTCGAGCGACGCGCTCACGCAACTCGCCGCTGAACTGGGTGCGGCACGGGCATGCGCCATCTCAGCCGATCTCACCGACCCGGCAAGCGCCGCGCGCATCGTCGCGCAAACGCTGGCGATGTTCGGGCGGGCGGATGTTTTGATCAACAATGCGGGGATCGGTTATCGCGCGGCATTGTTGCGCGCGCGACCAGACCAGATCGCGCAGGTGTTTGGCGTGAACGTGTTCGGCGCGCTCGCGCTCACCCAACACGTCGCGCGGCAGATGCAAACCCAGGGCGGCGGTCATGTGATCAACATCCTCACCACTGCGAGCCGCATCCCCATTCCGTTCCAGGGCATTTACGGCGCGAGCAAAGCCGCGTTCGAAATGCTGACCGATACGTTGCGGATCGAACTCGCGCGATCCCAGGTCGTCGTCACCGGCATTTATCCCGGCACGGTGGCGACGACGTTCAACCAGAACGCGTTGCGCGAAGGAGAAACCGCCGCGATCCTAGAAGAATACCGCGCCGACACATCCGTCCAAGCGGTGGCGCACGCGATTATGCGCGCCGCGCAACAGCGCCCACGCGCTACGTGGTTGAGCGGCCGCGGGCGACGGTACGTGATCGCCAGCGTCCTTTTCCCAACCTGGCTCGACGCGCGGATGGCGGAAACGCGTGACGCGCTTGAGCCGCCGCCGCCGCAAACCTGGGATCATCTTTTCAAAAATTCCTGACGCGCAATTCATTTTGACCCGCACCGCGTTTCATAGTAAAATGCTCGCAGAATGTTGCCCCCGTAGCCCAAGCGGATAGAGCAATTGCCTTCTAAGCAAAAGGTTGTGGGTTCGAGTCCCGCCGGGGGCGCACACGAAAGACCTGTCGGGTCTGACAGACCTGACAGGTCTTTTCAAATCCCCGGATGGTTCACATGATTTATCTCGACGGCAACACCTTGACGATTGACGCCGTGATCGCGATTGCGCGCCAGCGTGCGCCGGTCGCGCTCGCCGACGCCGCGCGCCCGCGCATTGACGCGAGCCGCGCGTGGGTGGACGCCTTGATCGCGCGCGGCGCGCCAACCGTCTACGGCATCAACACCGGCTTTGGCGTGTTTGCGAACGTGCCGATCCGCGCCGATCAATCTGCGCGCTTGATGCGAAACTTGATCCTGAGCCACAGCGCGGCAGTCGGCGACGCATTGCCCGAACAAGTGACGCGGGCTGTGATGGCGATTCGCGCGAACACACTCGCGAAAGGTTTTTCCGGCGTGCGCGCGACGGTGATCGAAACGCTGATCGCAATGTTGAATCGCGGCGTGCACCCGCTCATTCCGGCGAAAGGATCGGTTGGCGCGTCCGGCGATCTCGCGCCGCTATCGCACCTGGCGCTCGTGCTCACGCGCGACGAAGCCGATCATGACGAAGAATCCGGCGAAGCGATCTACAACGGCGAACGCCTCAGCGGCAAACGCGCGATGGAACTGGCTGGGATTCCGCGCTTGGAACTGCAAGCGAAAGAAGGCCTCGCACTCAACAACGGCGCGACAGTTTCCGCCGCGCTCGCCGCGCTCAACCTTGCCGACGCGGAAAATCTCGCGCGGCACGCGGATATTACGCTCGCGCTTTCGCTCGAAGCGATTGTCGCGCGCTCCGCGCCATTCGACGAGCGGATTCAGCTTGCCGCCGGGCACACCGGGCAAATTGAAACGGCGCGCCACATTCGAGAATTGATCGCGGGTAGTCAGTTGTTGGACTCGACGAAAAAAGTGCAAGACGCGTACTCGCTCCGTTGCGCGCCCCAAGTGATCGGCGCGGCGCGCGACGCGCTAAGCTACGCGCGCAAGATCATCGGCGAGGAGATCAACGCGGCGACGGACAATCCGCTGATCTTTCTCGAACTGGATGGCGAAAACAAATCGCGCTCGGGCGGCAACTTTCACGGCGAGGCGGTCGCGTTCGCCATGAACTTGCTCGCGCTCGCCGTCGCCGAACTGGGAAGCATTGCCGAACGGCGCGTGTTTCGTTTGACGAGCGCGCACCTGAGCGACGGCTTGCCGATGATGCTCGTCGAAGGCGGCGGCACAAACAGCGGCTTGATGATGGCGCAGGTCACCGCCGCCGCGCTCGTCTCCGACAACAAGACGCTCGCGCACCCCGACAGCGTGGACTCGATCCCGACGAGCGCGGATCAAGAGGATCATGTTTCCATGTCCACGAACGCGGCGCGGCACACGCGCGAAATTATTTGGAACACGACGCGCATTCTCGCCATCGAATTGATCGCGGCGACGCAAGGAATCGATCTGCGCTTAAAGAACCTGGGACGCGGCGTCGAAATGTTGGGCGCGGGCACACGCGTGCTCCATGCCCGCGTGCGCCGCCACAGTTCGTTTTTGGATCGAGATCGCATTTTGGCGCACGACATCGAGCGCGCGGTCGAGTTGGTGGAGAGCGGGGAGTTGATCGCGGAGCAGGGAGATTAGCGCTTGGAGATTCGGTCGCTCCTCGATCACCTCGCGCAGAACGAAACGCTCGCCGACCACGCCTGGGACGGCTGGCGGATCACACGTGTCACCGGCGGCTGGAACAATTTATTGTACCGCGCCACGAACGCGGAACACGACTTGGCGATCAAGTTCACGATCCGCGATGCGCGGGATCGTGCGGGACGTGAGTTTGCCGCGCTGACCGCGTTGCGCGCCGCGGGGCTAGACCTTGCGCCCGCGCCGGTTTTGCTCGAACGAGATCGCTACGCCTTGCCGGTCGTAGCACAAACCTGGGTCGCTGGCGAGGCAAACCAGACGCCACCGGCAACCGACGCCGAGTGGTTATGTTTGCTCGAACACCTGGCGACGATTCACACGGTCACGCCTGCGCGTGCATCGCACGCGTTACCGGTTGCTGTCGTCACGATGCGCGACGCCACCGAAGGCATTGCGCGCGTGCGCGATCAACTCGCCCTTTTGCCGAACGACGCACGCCCCACATCGCTCGTCGCCCTGCTTGCGCGTTTCGCGCACTGCGAATTTCCAGCGTGGGATAAACCGCGCGACACATTATGCCGCGTAGATCCTAACATCACGAATTTTATTCGGAACGTGGGCAAATGGCTGTCGGTAGATTGGGAAAATTCCGGTTGGGGCGATCCGGCATTCGAGATCGCGGATTTGATCGTGCACCCCGCTTACCTGACGGTGGACGAACCGCGTTGGGACTGGGTGATCGCGACGTACTGCCGGTTGCGGGACGACCCGCAAATGGAAATTCGCATTCGCGCGTACCGCCGCATTATGCTCGTGTGGTGGGTTGTGCGGTGCGCGCGCTACTTGTACGACATTCCGCGCGGCGCGGATCGCCGCCTCGCCGACCGCCCGAAGAAATGGCAAGCCGATTTTCAGTTCAAGTACGAGCGCTATCTGAATTTAGCATCGCAAGCCATGTTGTGATATATTTGGAGCGAGAGATTTGAGATTCGAGATCGAAATCTGAAATCAATAATCCAAAGGGGGATTTGATGATCTTGTGGGACATTTTCGTTTTATTCACGCGCGTCGCCTTGTTCTCGTGGGGCGGCGGGCCCGCGTCGCTCGCGTTGATGCAACGCGAGTGTGTGGATGCCGGCTGGGTAGACTCGGCGGAATTTGCGGACGCGGTCGCACTGGGCAATGCGTTGCCCGGACCGATTGCGCCGCAGGTCTCCGCGTATGTGGGTTACAAACTCGCCGGCATTTGGGGCGCGGTGGCGGCGGCGGGCGGCACCGTTCTGCCGACAACAATCTTGATGCTGGTGATGGTCGTGGCGTTTTTCGGCGTGAAGGACTTGCCCGCGCTCAAAGCGATGATCACCGCCGTGCGCCCGGTCGTGATCGGCTTGTTGCTGTGGACGGCATATGATATGGCGGCGTCCGTCTTCGGCGCGAAAAAATTGGGCTGGAGCGATGGTCTCGTCCAGGGCTGGGACAAAGCCGTGATCGCGCTCGTGTCATTCGGCTTGCTCACCTTTACGACGATCAACCCCGTGTTCGTGATCCTCGGCGCGGCGGTGCTCGGCTTGATTCTGTATCGTTAGACCAAAAACGGCGTGCGGCGCAAATCGTGTTTGCGTCGCACGCCGTTTTTTTTGCGTCGCTTACTTTTTCCCCAGCAACGCCAGCGCGTCGTCAATCATCCCCAACAGTTGCGGCATATCAAAGGGCTTGTTCACCACCTTGTCTACGCCGCGATCCTTCAACTCCTTGTAGTTCAGTTCGACGGGCCAGCCGGTCGTCAACGCCACCGGCACGCGCGGGTTGAGTTTTTTGATCTCGCGCGCGACATCCCAACCGGACATTTCCGGCATCCCCAGGTCGGTCAACACGAGATCGAACTTGCGCGCCTTGAACGCGGCAATGCCCTCCACGCCGCTTTCCGCCGTGACGATTTCGTGCCCGTGCAGTTTGAGCAACCGCGCCAGCAAATCACGCACTGATGGTTCGTTGTCAATCACCAAAATTTGAGCCGTTCGCGCCGCCAACATAGCTTGCATTTCCCCCCCGCCGGCATCCTGTGCAATCGGCAACGCCAGCGTTACCGTCGTGCCTTGTCCGAGCGTGCTCTCAA
Source organism: uncultured Anaerolineales bacterium (assembly GCA_903825565.1). Lineage (GTDB taxonomy): Bacteria > Chloroflexota > Anaerolineae > UBA4142 > UBA4142 > CAIKBD01. The sequence continues at coordinate 6,441 of CAIKBD010000318.1, forward strand.
TTTGCAACGTGCCGTTCGCTTGCTCCGCCACCAACAACACCGTGTCCAACCCCAAGCCCAAGTGCGGCAAACCTTTGGTGGTAAAAAACGGATCGAAAATTTGCGCGCGCGTTTCCGCCGTCATCCCTTCGCCGTTGTCAATCACGGCGACAAACACCCGCTCGCCCGCGCGCTCCGTGCGCAACGTGATCAACCCACCGCGCGGCATCGCTTCGATGGCGTTGAGCACCAGCGCAACCAACGCTTGACGCAACGCCGCCGGTTGCGCTTGCGCCGGTGGAATGTCCGCGAAATCGCGCACCACGTCAATCACGATGCCGGTGGCTTCGGCTTGATCGCGCCACACGAACCGCGTGATCTCCGCCGCATCGCGCAACGCCGCATTCACGTCAGCGTGCGCCGGTTGGCGCACGGCGTCGCCGCGGCTAAAATCGTAGACGCGCTGCACCATCCGCCCGCCCATCGCCGCCAGCGATTGAATCTCTTGCAATTCGTCGCGCAACGCGTAATCGGGCGTCTGCTCGATCAAAACCTGGGTGCGCCCGATGATCGCCGTCAACAAATTATTGAGCGCGTGTCCCGCGCCGCCAGTCAATTGCCCCAGGGTGTGCAAACGCGTCGTTGCCGCCAAGCGCGTCGGGAGCGCTTGGATGTACGCCGTGCCGACGGCCGTCACCACGCCATCGTACGCGTCATCTAACGCGTCGAGCACGAGCGCCAAGCGCGGGTCGTCGCCGTACGCGCGCAATACCCAGGGCAATAGCGCACGTTGCGATTCGCGCAAAAGTTGGAGCGCGTTGTCGTACGGCAAGCCGGCGCGCGCCGCTTGCGCGCCCCAGTGAATCAACGCGTCGTACGCGCCGAACAAATGATCCTGTTTCAATTCGGTCAGGAATGACCGCATGGCTTCTTCGGGATTTGCCAACGCGATGGATTCGGAAGCCAAGCCCGACGCATCGAAAATCGCGCGCCAAGATTTCGCCCACGCCTCCAACAGTTCCGCCGCAAACGGTTCGAGCCGTAGCGCCAAATCGGCAAGCATCGGTTGATGCTCGCGCGTTTGCTCATGCAGTTGATCGAGCACGCGTCCACCCAAGCCGCGAGTTTGGTTCAACATTGCCTCCTGCCTCACTCCCCCTCGTTGCCGATGTATCCGCCACGTGTAAGGGCGAAGCATTTTTTCCCTGCAGTTCGGACGAGAAAAATGCTTTGCCCCGACCGCCGATCAGCGCGTTGCCAAAAACTTGACGATGCCCAGCACCATCGCCATAACCGAAATGCCGAAAAAACCCAGCGCCGCAAAATCCGGCTTGACGGTCGCCGTGTCCGCCTCCGGCGCAAGCGTGGGTGCGGGCGCGTGACTCGCCGCGACTGCACCGTCGCTTTCCGTCGGCGCAATTGTCGGCGTCGCTGTCGGCGCGAGCGTTGGCGTTTCGGTCGGCGTCGGCGTGAGCGTCGGCGTTTCGGTCGGCGTCGCGCTAGGCGTTGGCGTAAACGCGAGCGTCGCCGTGACAATCGGCGCGCGCGTGCTCGTTCGCGTCGCCGGTGGCTTGGTCGCCGTGGCGGTTGCCGGCGCGCCAAGTGTGATCGAATCGGACGCGGTGGCGCTGCGCCCCTTGGCGTCGCGGTACTTGACGTAGACAGTTTTCGCGCCGCCGCCGGGCGCAAGCGTCCACACGATGGACGCGGCGTACTCTTGCCATTTCGCGCCGACGAAATCCGGCGTGTTGGAAATTTGAACCTGGGTCGGGCGACCGATGGAGTCGCCGTCGCCCGCCGCCATCACATCTTCCGTCGTCAGCGTCAGTTTCACTTCGGGCGATTTCGTTTCAGTCGCGGCGTCGTTGATAAAGATCGGCAAGACATTCGGTTGCGCGCCAAAGTTGAGGATGTAGACAAATCCACCCGCCGAGGTTGCCGCCACGCCGATCCCAACTTCGCGGTATACCGGGTGCAAAATATTGTTGCGATGCGGCGCGCTTTCCATCCACATGGCGAACGCGTCCGCGACGCTGTGATAGCGCGCCCAGTTTTCGCCGACACGATAGCCCCAACTGTACTTGCCGTACCCCGCGCGCGCCACCCGCACCGTCGCGTTCGAACCGTCCGAACCGGTGTGACCGAATTGCGTCGTGCGCGCAATATCGTCGGCGTGCGCTTGCGCCGCCGCCATCAACTTGGCGTTGAGCGCGAGCGGCGCGAGTCCACGCGCAAGGCGCTCACGATTGATCCGCGCCGCCAGATCGGCGACGGCATTGCTTTGGGCGCGCGCCACGCTCGGCAAAACCCACACCACGATTGCGAGCAAAACCAGCGCGCGCGCGCAGAACATGTAAAGTTTCGTCATGCAATTCTATTCTATCGCCAAACTGGGAAAAAGGCAAAGCCCTAACGCGGCACGCCCCACATCGGCACGCCGGTCGTTTGAAAC
>CAIKBD010000319.1 GCA_903825565.1 uncultured Anaerolineales bacterium
AATGTCCCCCGAACGGGCAAGGGCTTGCCGCGTTGCTCGCGCTCAACGTGCTCGAAGGGTTTGATGTCGCGCGTGCCGCGCCGCTGAGCGCGGCACGCTTTCATTTGTTGATCGAAGCGATGCGCGTTGCGTTCGCGGACACACGTTGGTACGTCGCCGATCCAAAATTTTCGCCGCTACCGCTCGACGCGTTGCTTTCGAAAAAATACGCGACCGAGCGGCGCGCGCTGATTAACACGCAATACGCAACACGCAACACGGTTCACGGCGCGCCCGTCGCCTCCTCCGACACGGTGTACTTTTGCGTCGTGGACGGCGCAGGCAATGCGTGCTCGCTGATCAACTCGAACTATATGGGCTTTGGCACCGGCATCGTGCCCGAGGGCTGGGGCTTTACACTTCAAAATCGCGGCAACAATTTTTCGCTCGACCCGAATCACCCGAACGCGCTCGCGCCGGGCAAACGCCCGTACCACACGATCATCCCAGGAATGATCACGCGCGATGTCGTAGAGACGCAAAATCTGGCGTCTCTACAACACGAATTGGTCGCGCCGTTCGGCGTGATGGGTGGGTTTATGCAACCGCAAGGGCACGTCCAAGTCGTCGTCGGCTTGATGGACGACGCGCTCGATCCGCAAGCCGCGCTCGACCGCCCCCGATTCTGTTTGAGCGAGGCGTCACCCGATAGCCGCGTCGAAATCGAAGCGGGGGTGGCGTTTGAAACGCTGGCGCAACTTGCCGCGCTGGGACACGCGGTTACGCCGATCACCGGTTACGCGCGCGCGACATTCGGACGCGGGCAAATCATCGTGCGCGATCCGGCGACCGGCGTGCTGTGCGGCGGAAGTGATCCGCGCGCGGATGGCTGTGCAATTGGATTTTAGATTTAGGATTTGGCGTACGGAGCGGTAGCGCCGCACCGAATCGTGGTGTACGGGCAAGCGGCGGACGACTATGCTATAATACGTCAAGCCGTTGCTTGGCGCAACGGAATCCATCTATTGCTCAACGAGGAGAAAAAGATGACGGACAAGGATGCCCAACCTACGGCGTTGCAAATTGGAGTTAGCCGACCCGCGCTTGGACTGGACGATTTACCCACCCCGGAACAAGTTTTCAAACTGCCCCGAATCGGCTTCAAAGAATTGATTACCGCGGTGTTGGGACCCAGCATGATCGCGCTCGGCGTTTCCATCGGGAGCGGCGAGTGGTTGCTGGGACCGCTGGCATTCGGCAAATACGGTTTTATCGGACTGGGTTGGCTCATCACCCTTTCCGCCGCGTTGCAAACTTTTTACAATGTCGAGAACGCGCGCTTTACCATCGCCACCGGCGAAGTGCCAGCCGTTGCCTTTTTGCGAACCCCGCCGGGGTTGCGGTTTTGGGCGCCTGCCACCTTGCTCGCCATTTACATCGGTTGGATTTGGGGCGGCTGGGCTTCAGCGGCAGGTCAAAGTATTTTTGCCCTGCTCGTCGGTCGCTCGTTCGACGCCAAGAATGTTGTCGAGCTGGAAACCGTGCGGATCATCGCCATCGGGTTGATGATCCTCTCGCTGGTGATCTATCTATTCGGCAACAAGATTTCCCGGACGCTTGAGATCATTGACACGTTTTTGGTTTTTTTCGTTCTGGGGGTTCTGATCATCCTCGCCGCTGTCTTTGTCTCGCCGGCGTTGTGGGGCACACTGATTGTCAGCGCGATCTTGCCCGCGCCGGTGCCGCACGGCATCAGCGCAACCGAACTGGGTTCGATCATCGGCTACACCGGCTTTGGGGCGGGCTTGAACTTTATGCTGATCAATTATTATCGCGATCACGGCTATGGCATGGGACACAAGATCGGCTTTTACTCCGGCATCGTCGGCGGACAAAAGCAAGATGTTCTGCCATCGGGGGTCACGTTTCGGGACACCGCGCAAAATATCCAGACGTGGAAACGCTGGTTTCGGTTCTTGGTGATTGATCAGTGGGCGGTCTTTTTCGTCGGCGCGCTGATCGGCATGTTCGTGCCCAGCGCGTTGACGGTTGCGCTTGCCACCACCCCCGGCGCGGCGGTGCCCAGCTCCGCCAATATGCCGGTCTATGTGGCGA
>CAIKBD010000320.1 GCA_903825565.1 uncultured Anaerolineales bacterium
TATTTGGACACGGTGATCCCGTCGCCGAAATAGAATCGGTAGAGACGTTGCGTGCAACGCCTCTAGTTCGAATCGCCAAACACAAAACTCCAAGCGTCTTACGACACTTGGAGTTTTTGATTTTTCGTAACCACACCCACGCTTTAGCGTTTGGTGTATTGCTTCGCCTTGCGCGCCTTTTTCAAACCGGGTTTCTTGCGTTCCTTTTCGCGCGGGTCGCGTGTGAGCAACCCGGCTTTGCGGAGCGGCGATTTGAACGCGGCATCCGCCGCGAGCAACGCGCGCGCCAAGCCGAGCGAAACGGCTTCGGATTGACCAACGGGTCCCCCGCCGGTCACTTGCGCGGAGATCGTAAAGCGCGCCTCGTTTTGCGTCGAACGCAGCGGGTTCGAGGCTTGCGTCACCAAACCGGCGACTTTGAAATATTCATTCAGTGGCTTTTCGTTGACCACGAAATCGCCCGCGCCGGCGAACAAACGCACACGCGCTACAGCGGCTTTTCGGCGGCCGACGCCTTCGTAGAATTTGCCCGTCATCGCCATGTTTATACCTCCAGCTTTTTCGGCTTGTGCGCCGCGTGCGGGTGATCGGGTCGCCCGTACACTTTGAGTTTCTTGAACATCGCGCGCCCCAAACGTCCGTGCGGCAACATGCCCCACACCGCCGCTTTGAGCACTCGGTCAGGATGTTTCTCCAATTGATCACGGAGCACGGTTTTACGCATTCCACCCGGATAACCCGAGTGGTGATAATAAAATTTTTCGTCGAGTTTCTTGCCGGTCACGCGGAGCTTGCCCGCGTTGACGACGACGACAAAGTCTCCGCAATCAAGATGCGGCGTGTAATACGTCTTGTGCTTGCCTTTAATCACGCGCGCGATGCCAGCGGCAAGGCGACCCAGGGTCTTACCATCCGCATCCACGAGATACCACTCCCGTTTGATGTCGGCGGGCTTGGTGTTAAATGTTTTCATCCTTCTCTCCATATTTCACTGCGATCAAACACAATCCGTGCGGGAGCGCGGCAATGGGCGCGCGCTGGTGTTGTGCAAGCACCGCACGAAATTCGGCGGCGCTCCATGCGCCCGTGCCCACGCGGATCAACGCGCTCGTAATCCGCCGCACCATTCGGTACAAGAACGCGTCCGCTTCAATCTCGAACTGCACAAGGTCGCCCACGCGGGTCACATTCGCCCGCAACACAGTGCGGACGGTGTTACTGCCGCCGCGCGGCGGGGTGCCAAACGCACCAAAATCTTGCGTGCCGAGCAAAACCTGCGCGGCGGCGTGCATCGCTTCACTATCGAGCGGCTCGGACACGCGCAACGCGTAGCGTTCGCGCAACGGCGCGCGTTGCGCCTGATTCAAGATCGTGTACCGATACGCCCGGCTCACCGCGCTGTACCGCGCCGAAAAATCGGCGGGCACCTCCGCAAGCGAACGCACCGCAATATCATTTGGTAATTCGGCGTTCAACGCGCGTTGCAAAATGGCGAGCGGCTTTGCCCATGCCGTATCCAAGTGGACGCCCTGCCCACTTGCGTGGACGCCGGTATCGGTGCGCCCTGCGCCGGTCACGCGCGTTTTCACGCCGGTGATTTGTTCAAGAACTCGCTCCAGTTCGCCCTGCACGGTGCGTCCGTGGGCTTGAACCTGGAAGCCGATAAAATCCGTTCCGTCGTACTCGATGATCGCTAACAGTCGCATCGGCGTCTGATCCCAGTTTGCGCTCGCGCCGGCAAGCCGCCCCAGCGACGATTCGGCTGGCTATGCTTCGCGTTCGACCAATTCCATAATGACGACGGGCGCGGCATCGCCGTGCCGGGGTCCCACCTTGAAGAGGCGCGTGTAGCCGCCGGCGCGTTCCTTGTAGCGCGGACCGATTTTCTCGAACAATTTTTGCGTAATGTCCGGATCGGTTAGCGTTTTGCCGGCGAGGCGGCGCGCGTGCACCTTTTGCACGGCGGTGGCGGCTTCGGCGCGCTTGGCGAGCGAGATCAGTTTCTCGGCGTCGGCGCGGATCGCTTTGGCTTTGGCTTCGGTCGTTTCGATACGTTCGTGTCGAAACAGTTCGGTAATCAAATTGCGGAACAGGGCTTGGCGATGATCTTTATCGCGGCTGAACGAGCGCCCTGCAATTCGGTGTCGCATAACTTATTCCCCTTCGGTTGGCGTTTCAGTTTCAGGCACTTCGCCAATCGCGCCTGGCGTCAACAAGTCGGCGGCGGGTTGGATCGTATCCAGATAGCCCTTGGCTTGCAAACGCTCCATCAATTCATCCAGCGATTTTTGTCCAAAGTTGCGAATCGCCAGGATTTCGTCTTTGCCTTTTTGCAGGCGTTCGAGCACTTCGCCCACTTTGATGATGCCCGCGCGTTTCAAACAGTTGTACGCGCGCACGGACAGTTCGAGTTCTTCGATAGGCGTGTCGTAGACGCGACTGGGAATTTCGGATTCGATCACGACTTCGGGTTCGACTTCGCCGGCAAAACCGGAGATGAGACTGAAATGCCGCACCAAGTTTTTCGCGGCTTCGGTCAACGCTTCGTGCGGCGTGATCGAACCGTCCGTCCAGACTTCCATCACCAGGTTGTCATAGTTGGTCATTTGCCCGACGCGCGCCGGCACCACGCGAAAGTTCGCTTTTTTCACCGGGCTGAACACGGCGTCAATCGGAATCTCGTCAATCGGCAATTTGCCGCGTTCTTCCGCGGGCGAATAGCCCTTGCCGCGCGAAACCGTCACGTCCATTTCGAACAAGGCGTCGTCGGAATCGAGCGTTACGAGGTGTTGATCGGCATTGATGATTTCGATCTGCGCGGGGAGTTGAATGTCGCCCGCGGTGACATTGCCGCGCCCGCGCGCTTCGAGGTGCAAGCGGGCGGTCGCGTCGCTGTCGTGCATTTTGAAACGCAATTGCTTGAGGTTCAAGATCAACTGCGTCATATCTTCTTTGGCGTTCGGAATCGGCGTGAATTCGTGATGAATGTCTTCGACCTTGACCGAGGTTGCCGCCGCGCCAGTCAGCGAGGCGAGCAAGACGCGGCGCAAAGCATTGCCCAAGGTCACGCCATAGCCGCTCTCCAACGGTCCAATTACAAACTTGCCGTAACTTTTGGATGATGCTTCCGCTTCAATTTTAGGCAGAACTGCTTCCAACGCGGAACCTCCTGGTAGACTGGAAATTGGAAATTAGAGATTGGAAGTGGTGGAACAAGGCAGGCAATCCCTTCCAACTTCCAACTTCCAATTTCTAGATTTACCGGCTATAGTACTCAACAATCAATTGTTCTTTCAACGGCGTATCAATTTGTTGGCGCGATGGCAGGTTCAACACACTACCGGCAAGATTCTGCGCGTCGAAGGACAGCCACTCGCTGGGCTTGCGATGCGCGAGTTCTTTCATCGCCGTTTGAAAGTACGGGCTTTTGCGGCTGGCTTCGAGCACGACGATTTGATCGCCGGCTTTGACCAAATAGGACGGCACGTTGACGGGTTTGCCGTTGATGGCAAAGTGACCGTGCAAAACGAGTTGCCGCGCTTGCTTGCGGCTAGTTGCCAAACCCAGGCGAAACACCACATTGTCGAGACGCGTTTCGAGCATTTGCAGCAGCGCCGCGCCGGTGATGCCGGACGTTTTCGTCGCGTCGGCGAAATAGCGGCGGAATTGGCGTTCAAACACGCCGTAAATGCGGCGGGCTTTTTGCTTTTCGCGCAACTGCATCGCATAGTCGCTGAGCTTGCGGCGGAACGATCCGCTTTGCCCGTGAGGGCCCGGCGGATAGTTGCGGCGCTCAATCGCGCATTTGGGCGTGTAACAGCGTTCGCCCTTCAAATATAATTTTTCGCCTTCGCGGCGGCACAATACACAGGCCGAACCTAAATAGCGAGCCATGCATCCTCCTCAATTACACGCGCCGCTTTTTCGGCGGGCGACAACCATTGTGCGGAATCGGGGTCTGGTCAGTGATCGAGCGCACGCGCAAACCGGCTTGTTGCATCGCGCGGATCGCGGACTCGCGGCCCGGTCCAGGTCCCTGGACAAAGACTTCGACTTCACGCATCCCCACTTCCATCGCGAGCCGCGCGGCGTTTTGCGCGGCGATTTGCGCGGCATAGGGCGTGCTCTTGCGCGAACCCTTAAAACCGCTCCCGCCAGCGCTACCCCACGCCACCGCATTGCCCTGCGGGTCAGTGAAGGTAATAATTGTGTTGTTGAACGATGCGTGAATATGCGCTTGCCCAAACGGAATGGACTTGCGTTCCTTTTTGCCCCCACGCCGCACGGGACGCCGAGGCGCTGCACCGGTTGTCTTTTGTTCTTCCGCCATTGATCCTCCAAAATCAATTGGCTAGGCAATTCGTCAATCGGTCAAGCCAACCCAGGATTGCCAGGTTGACGAATTGCCTAGTTGCTACTTCTTCGCCTTGCTACGCTTGCGACCGGCAACCGTCTTGCGCGTGCCGCGTTTAGTGCGCGCGTTCGTGCGGGTGCGTTGACCACGCACGGGCAAATTGCGGCGATGCCGAAAACCGCGATACGCGCCGATCTCTTGTAACCGCTTGATATTCATGCCGATCTCGCGGCGCAGATCGCCTTCCACTTTATAGTCGCGATCAATGATCGTACGAATGCGCGACACTTCGGCTTCCGACAAATCCTTAACGCGAATTGCCGGGTTGACCTGCGCCTTTTCCAGCACCTCAACGGCGCGGCAAGGTCCAATCCCGAACAGATACCGCAATGCAATGTCCACCCGTTTTTGACGTGGCAGATCAACACCCGCAATACGAGCCATAAGTCCTCCGCAAAAGTCACATCGCCCGGTTGTCGAGTGGTCTCTAGTCAACGTGACTAGACGCCGTTTCGACGAGGCGACTAACCGACTAGTTATCCTTGTCGTTGTTTGTGTTTTGGATTTTCACACACGATCCGCACGATGCCGCGGCGTCGCACGATTTTACATTTTTCACAGCGCGGTTTCACAGAAGGTTTTACTTTCATCTCATCCTCCGATTCAGCGGCGCAAGCGCCGCCCATTCATCTATAAGAGCGTCAAAATTTCCGGTTCGCCATCGGTAATCGCGACGGTATGTTCAAAGTGCGCCGAGAGTTTACCGTCTTGCGTCACCACCGTCCACTTGTCGCGCAAGGTGCGCGTTTCGGCGACGCCTTCGTTGACCATCGGCTCAATCGCCAGCGTCATCCCCGGCTTGAGTTGCGGTCCGCGTTTGCCTTGCCGATAATTCGGAATCTGCGGGTCTTCGTGCATTTGCCGCCCAACGCCGTGCCCCACGTACTGGCGCACGACAGTGTACCCGCGCGCTTCGGCATAATCTTGCACCGCGCCGGAAATATCTTCGAGATATTTGCCGGCATACGCCTGCTTGATCGCCTCCCACAGCGCCGCTTCGGTTGCTTGCAACAGCCGCTTGGCGGCGTTGGAGATCGTGCCGACCGGCAAAGTAATCGCCGCATCCCCCACATAGCCCTTGAGCGTCGCACCGACATCAATCGAAATAATGTCGCCGTCGCGCAAAATACGTTTTTTGCTGGGGATACCGTGCACCACTTCGCAATTGATAGACGCGCAAATATTTGCCGGAAAACCGTGATAGCCGCGAAAGGTGGGCTTGGCGCCGTGTTTGGTAATGATCGCATTCGCGAGCGCATCCAACTCAAACGTTGTGACGCCAGGTTTGGTTGCGCCGCGCAATGCCTCCAACGTTTCGGCAACAATGCGACCGGCTTCGCGCATCGTCACCAATTCGTTTTTCGATTTCAAGACGATCACGATTCGGACTCTTTTGTTATAACGCCTGAACGATCTGGACAATCGCGTCCGTGACTTGCGCAATGTTTTGCTCACCATCCACTTGGCGCAAGACACCCGCCGCGCGATAATAGTCAATCAGCGGCGCGGTCTGATTGCGGTACACGTCGAGACGGCGGCGCACCGTTTCCGGTTTATCATCGTCGCGCTGAACGAGCGCGCTGCCGTCCTTGTCGCACAAGCCCGCCGTTTGCGGTGGGTTGGAGAGCAGATTATATACCGAATTGCAA
>CAIKBD010000321.1 GCA_903825565.1 uncultured Anaerolineales bacterium
AGGTTTTTCCACAAGGGCTTGCCGCCCCACACGGCGACCGGCACAATTGGCGCGCCGGAACGCAAGGATAAGATGATCGCGCCTTCGCGCCCGCGTTGCAATGCGCCGGTCTCACTGCGATGGCCTTCGGGCGCGATCACCAACGCCGCGCCGGCGCGCAAAAAGCGCAACGCCGTTTTCACCGCGCTCACATCCACTTCGCCGCGCCGCACGGCAAACGCGCCGTACCAGCGAATCACCGCACCCAGGATCGGCAGATCGAACGCTTCGATCTTTGCCATCGGGATCACGTCGCGCGAAAAATACACGCCCGTGATCACCGGGTCAATGAAACTGCTGTGGCTGATCGCAATGATCAATGGACCCGAGCGCGGCACGTTCGCCAAGCCGCGCACCTCGACCTTCAGGATCACCGCAAAGATGTAGCGCAACGCCCAATTCGCAAAATAGAAAAACCAGGGTCGCGTTCGTTGCATCGCTAGTGCGCCAATTCTTTCGCCGCGACCAAATCCATCACGCGCGCAATCACGTCCGTAATCGCCATCCCGGTCGAATCGAGATAGATCGCATCGTCCGCGCGTTTCAGCGGCGCCACATCGCGCGATGAATCAATTTGATCGCGCTTTTGAATTTCGCGCAAGACCGTGGCGAACTCGACCGCTTCGCCGCGCGCCACGCGTTCGCAGTGCCGTCGCCGCGCGCGCTCTTCCTCGCTCGCATCGAGATAAATTTTCACGTCCGCTTCCGGCAAAACCACCGTGCCGATGTCGCGCCCCACCATCACGACATTGCCCTGCAAACCGATGCGCCGCTGGTGCGCCGTCATCGCGCGGCGCACGCCCGGATACGCCGAGACCGGTGACACGTTTTGATCCACCGCACGCGTGCGAATGTCCCAGGTCATGTCCGCGCCGTCCGCGAGGATCGTAAACTGGCGACCGTCAGCAACCGTCGGCGCGCAAAAATCAATTTGCACGCGTTCGGCAAGCGCGGTCACCGCCGCTTCGTTCGCAATCGGTAACGCGCGCGCCAACGCAACCGCGGTCACAACGCGATACATCACGCCGGTATCGAAATACAAATACCCCAAGTTAGCGGCAACTGCCGCGCCAATCGTGCTTTTGCCCGACGCCGCGGGTCCGTCAATGGCAATGATGGAAGGCAACAATTTATTTTTTCCTTGTCGCTAGATTTGTGTGCAAGGCGCGCACCTCACGCGCGGTAAGTTCGCGCCACTTGCCGACCGGCAACGCCCCCAGGTCAATCTCGCCGATGCGCGTGCGAATCAAGCGCAATGCCGGATGCCCCACCAGCGCGCACATGTTGCGAATCTGGCGTTTCTTACCTTCGCGCAAAACGATCTTGATCCACGCCTGCCCGCGTTCCGCCGCGCCGAACCGTTGTTGCCGCGCCGCGGGTTCAACGCGAATGGCGCGCAACCGTTCGCCTTCGAACCAAACGCCTTTGAGCAATTGGGCGAACCAGGTTGCGTCGGGTTCGCCGGCGACAAGCACGAGATATTCCTTTTCGTGTTCAAAACGCGGATGCGTGATGCGGTGCGCGAGTTCGCCGTCGTTCGTCAGCAACAACAAGCCCTCACTGTTCACGTCGAGGCGACCCGCCGCATACAACCGCTCGGTAGCAGGCACGAGCTCAACCGCGAGCGGCTTGCCGCGCATTTCGTCCAGGTCGCTGAGATAGCCGCGCGGCTTGTGCAACACGATGTACGTTTTCTTTTCGACGTGAATCGGTTTGCCGTTCACCAAGATGCGATCCCGTTCGGGATCAACCTTGGTGCCCAGGGCGGTGACGATTTCGCCGTTCACACGCACGCGTCCGTCGGCGATCAAGGTTTCACATTTGCGGCGCGCGGCAATGCCGGCGTGCGCGAGAATTTTTTGCAGACGTTCTTCCATAAATTGTTACGGCTACACAAGGGTAGGACAAATTTACAAATTTGTCCTACCGCACAAATTACTTTAACTTTTCCGCCACTTGGTCCGCGATGGCATTCGCTTCGGCGATGGCGGTCGCCAGGACGTTCTCCGCCGCTTGTTCGAGCGGCGGCAGATCGGTCGTGTCGCGCAAGCCAAAATTTTGCAGAAACTCGAAGGTCGTCGCGTACAAAATCGGGCGCCCCGCTGTTTCTTGGCGACCCATCTCTTGCACCAGCCCGCGCGACAAGAGCGTTTGAATCACGCCGTCGCAATTCACGCCGCGCACCGCTTCGATGGCGGGGCGCGTAACCGGCTGGCGGTACGCAATGATCGCGAGCGTTTCGAGCGCGGCGGCGGAGAGATGCCCCGTACCGTCCACGCCCAAAAATTTTTCGACGGCAGGCGCGGCGTCGGGCGCGCTGACCAGTTGCACCTTGTCGCGCAGACGTTGCAAACGAATGCCGCGCCCGGCGGACTGTGCCTTCAATTGCGCGAGCGCCTCCTCGATCTGCGCCTCACTCGCGTCCAGCGTTTTGGCGAGCGCAGACACCGGCACGGGACCTTCCGCGACGAACAATAAACTTTCGACGAGCACATTCAATTCGAGCGAACTGGGATTTGTCGGCACAACCATGCGATTACGATTTCTGGGCGGCTTGGGATTTGGCGTGTTGCAAGCGCACGCGGATCGCGCCGACCTGCAAGCCCATCTGCTCTTCCAACACTTGCTTCGCGGCGCTGATTACTTCTTGCGTTTTCTTCGGCACGATCACGTCCGGCGTCGTTTCCAATTCCAGCGTGACGTTGACGAGGTTCCGGCGATTCGCGGCGACGGTCGGCTTGACGCGCACAACTTGGGCGATTTGCCCGACGGCACGTTCGAGCCGTTGGGTGATCGCCTCTTCGGTCACCTGAACCTGGGTGTCGCCGACCTGCACGCGCAAACTGCGTGTAGGGTAATGCAATTCCAAAAACAGCAACAGGATCGCCACGACGAAAATAAACCCCGCCGCACCCGCGCCAATCGCTTGCGTCAGACTTGCGCTCGCCGTCATTCCACGCGCGAGGTTGGTCAATATGTCGGCAAGCGCCGGCAAAAAGAACAAGAACAAGACCAGGATGATCGGCATCAGCGCGATCCCAATGAGCAGTTGGGCAATGATCAACATTCGGTTGATGAAATTCATCGTCGCCTCCGCAAACGGCGCGCATTATACATCAAGTTGCACCCGGCGTAAACCGCTGGCACGCGGTATCCAGGGCTTTTCAAAAGTCAGGCGACCCTCATCTCAACCTTCTCCCTCAAAGGGAGAAGGGGTAAATTCCCTCGCCCCTATTGGGGAGAGGCGCTAGCGCGTCCGTAACGCGGCGGGACGCCGTACGGATGTCGCGCTAGCGGGGTGAGGGGTGATGTCAAGCGACTTTTGAAAA
>CAIKBD010000322.1 GCA_903825565.1 uncultured Anaerolineales bacterium
CGGTGCGCGAAAATTGCGCCCGCCCCGCTTGTCCTGACCTTGACGGACACGGACGGGCAAACGACGACCGAGACCGCGACGCTTCAAATTGCGGCGGCAACATTTGCCGTGCAACAAATCACGTTGCCCGCCGGCAAAGGGGCGTTGCTCGACAATGCACTCCAGGTGCGCGAGGGCACCCAGTTGGTGGAGATCATCAGTCAGCGCACGCCCGCGCGACTGTGGAGCGGCGCGTGGCGACTGCCGTTGGTGGGACCGATTTCGTCGGCGTTTGGCACGCGGCGGTCGTACAACGGCGGCGCGGTGGGCGCGTGCGGTCACGAGGGCACGGATTTCGATGTGGATGCCGGCGTGCTCGTGCACGCGCCGGCGCGCGGCAAGGTGATGTTCGCCGCGGCAACCCAGGTGCGCGGCAATCTGGTTGTGCTCGATCATGGCGCGGGCATTTTCAGCGCGTACTATCACTTGGCGGCGATAGATACCCAGGTCGGGCAAATCGTTGCGCCGGGAACTTTGCTCGGCAAGGTCGGCACCACTGGGCTATCTACCGGACCCCATTTGCATTGGAGTATGTGGGTCAACGGCGAGTATGTGGATCCGCTCGAATGGACGCGGCGGGCGCTACCGTAGGCGGGCGATTGGGCGATCCGTTTCAGGAGGAGGCACAATGGAACTTGGAACTGTGCAGATCGAAAACCCCGGCGAACTCAACTTGATTCTGGGGCAGGCGCATTTTATCAAAACGGTTGAAGACTTGCACGAGGCGTTGGTGACGGCGGTGCCGGGCATCAAGTTCGGGCTGGCATTTTGCGAGGCGTCGGGGCACGCGTTGGTGCGCGCGAGCGGCACTGAGCCGGCATTGATCGCGTTGGCGAAACGCAACGCGTTCGCGTTGAGCACGGGGCACGCGTTTATCGTGTTTCTCGGCGCGGGGTTCTTTCCGATCAACGTCTTGCGCGCGATCCAGAACGTGCCCGAAGTCGTCAACATTTTTTGCGCGACGGCAAACCCGGTGCAGGTCATTGTCGCGGAGACCGAGCAGGGGCGCGGCATTTTGGGTGTGATTGACGGCGGCAAATCGCAAGGGATCGAAGACGAAGCGGGCGTCGCGTGGCGCAAAGGGTTGTTGCGCCAGTTCGGCTACAAGTTGTAGGCGCGCTACGATGTGGCGCGCTCTGTTCTGGCTTGGCGTGTTGTGGCTGGGTATCGCTTGGGCGTTGACGGCGTGCGCGAGCGATGCGGTGATGCCGGTTGGGTCGGGTTCAGCCGCGCCGCCCGGTACGCCGCTCGCGGGCGATGCGGCGAACGGCAAGACCAAATTCGCCGCGAGTTGCGCGTCGTGTCACGGCATAGGCGCCAAGGGCATTACGATGCTCGGCAAGAGTTTGGTCGGCACGGCGTTCATCCAAAATATTTCCGACGCCGATCTGGTGGCGTTCATTCGCAAGGGGCGGCTGGCGAACGATCCGGCGAACACGACACGGATCGAGATGCCGGCGCGCGGCGGCGACTCGACGTTGACGGAGCAAGACCTCGTTGATATCGTCGTGTATCTGCGCGGTCTGCAAAAGTGAGCGGGCGTTTTGGCAAACGCCCCCACGTGCGAATGTAGGGCCGTTTGTCAAAACGTCCGGTTTATCTCAACGGTTACTACTCAGCCATGACCGAACTTGAATCGAATTTGTATAGCAATGCATACTTGGGTGCGAGATAATTGAGCCGATGACAACAACACCCTTACCTACACCTGAACAAATTCGCGCCATCTATCACCAAGGCGAAGAAGC
>CAIKBD010000323.1 GCA_903825565.1 uncultured Anaerolineales bacterium
AGTGCGTCGCTCGACTTTTGCCCAAACCCAATTACGCCTGCGGCTAAGAATCAAGCCCACAAGCGAAATCAGGACGACCAAAATCGAGACCGAGAGCGTAAACATAGACGTTTCCTTGACCATTGCGACTATACCAGAACCCGCGCGCGGCGTCTATGGGCAAACTGCGAGAACAGCGGCGCGCAAATTTGTGTGGATTGCACAAGCCAACACCGGCTTACATTACCGCCGTTATTCGTGCGCCGTGACGAGCCGATGCGCGCGCAACGCCAGTTGCATACTGAGCCGCGTTTCGGGATCGTCCAAATCGAGTTTGCTGATCTCTTTGATGCGCTCCATCCGATACAAGAGCGTGTTGCGATGAATGAACAACGCCTCGGCGGTTTGGCTCAAATTGCTATTGTGCGCGAAATACTCGGTAAGCGTCTTGATCAGATCGGTGTGCTCGGCGCGATCATACTCGACGAGCGCGCCCAAAATTTCGTCGCAGAATAGCGCGAGTTCGGGGCTGGCTTCGAGTTGGAACAAGAGCCGGTACACGTTCAACTCGCCAAAGTACAGCGGGTTCGCCGCCGCCAAACGGCGCGCCATCGAAAGCGCGTTCGCCGCTTCGCGGTACGATTCGCGCAACGCGAGCAACGTGCTCGTCGCCTTGCCGATCCCCAGCGAGATCGGATCGTTCGGAAACTCGATGGTCGCTTGGCGTTGGAGCGCGGCGGCGACGCGGCGCGCCGTTTCGATCCCCGTGCGCGGGTCGAGCCGGCACAAGAGCACCACTTCGGTGTCGCGCGCGTAAACCAAAACGCCGACGTGAAACTGCGGCAGGACGCCGTGAATGAGCGTTTCGAGCCGGCGGTACGACGGATGCGTGGGCTTGGTCCAATCGGCGACGATGGCGGCGTGCGCGCCTTCGGCATCGTACTTGTGACTGCGCGCCCACCGCGCCGCTTCGACGGGCGAGAGACTGCCCGCGAGTAGCGCGTCCACGAACGAGCCGCGCACGCGTTTTTCCGCTTCGCTGATCGCTTTGGTCTTTGCCATTTCGAGCGCGCACGCCGCGGCGCTGCGATGAATCACACTGCGATCAAACGCGGCGAAATCGCCGTGCGTGGCGATGAGCGAGAGGTACCCGCGCGCCATCCCTTTGGCGACGATGGGCACGATCCAGCGCACGAGCCGATCCAGCGGCAGGGCTTGCTCGGCGATGCTTTGCTGTTGCGCCGCGCGCCGGCGATCCCGAAACGCTTCCGGCAAATTGGCGGGCGCGCTCGCCCAGGCGATCAGCGCGGCGCGTAAGGTTTCGTCTTCGGCGGGTTGCCACACCGCCAGCGGGTTCAGGCGTTTGTCCTGAATCAGCACGATGCGATTCGTCGTTTCGCCGATCAGCGCCGCCATTCCGCCCAGCCCGGCATTCTCGGCGGACAGCACGGTGAGTTTGTGGAACAGTTGCGCGGCGCGCTGTTCCGGTCCCGCACTGCGATCCACGATCAGCGACAGTGCGGCGCGTTCGATCTGGCGCAGGTCGGCGGTGAGCGGCAACGCGAGCAGGGGCAACTCGGCTTGCTCTGCACTGCGCGCGATTTCCGGCGGCGGCTCGCCAAAGATGACCACGCCGGCGACGCCGCTCTGCGCGATCTGCACGACGCGGTCGGCGGGGTCGTCGGCATACGGCGGCAGGAGAAATACAAGGTCGCCGGGGTTGAGGGACAGCGCATCGTTGTCGAGCACGGTGACGACAACCCAGGTGACGAGTTGGTGCAGGCGATGGTGGCTGGCGAGCACGCGCGTTTCGGCGGGTAGAGCAAGCGCGATCAGTTGTTGGAGGGTAACGGATGTTTGATTAGGCATAAAAAAAGGCAAATGCCTATCGGCGCAAACCGATAGGCACAACGGTGTACCAAGCACACCGATTATATTCGCAATGGCGAATCCGGTCAAACAGTTTGCGGGGCGCGGGGTGTTGGAGCGCAAAAGGTTTGGAGCGCGAAAACCACGAGAGTACGCGAAAGCCGCGAAAGGGACCTAGCCGTTTCGTGTTCATCTTTCGCGGGTTTCGTGTTCATCTTTCGCGGGTTTCGCGTTTCGCGTTTCGCGTTTCGCGGGTTTCGTACGTTTCGCGGGTTTCGTACGTTTCGCGCGTTTCGTGTTCCGTACGTTTCGCGATCCAAACACCTCCCACGCCGCCACATCCAATTTTATTTCACTCGCACGCTTTCAACACATTTTCAACCCACTGCAAATAATACGGCTCGCCGATTTTTTCAAAAACCTGTTTGGCTTTGAGCACATACGTTTTGGCTTTGGCTTTATCTCCGACATTCAACAACGCGAGCGAAAAATTGCCATAGTCCGCGCCTTCATCGAAAAGACTGGGAATCGAACGCCGAATCGCAATGACTTGAGCGAGGTCTTGCTCGGCTTGCGCGATGTTGCCGCTGGCAATTTGCAACCGGGATTGCGCCGCAAGCACGTTGGCTTCGCCGAGGCGGTCACCGACACTGCGAAACAACTCCAACGCTTGCGCGTAACTGGTCAGCGCGGCGTCTATTTCTTTGCGGAATTGTTGCACGTCGCCAATCGCTTGCAGGACGTTGGCTTCGCCGAGGCGGGCACCGATTTCACGAAAGACGATTAACGACATCTGATAACTTTCAAGTGCATCATCTAGTTTATCACGATGTTGTTGCACATCGCCTAGTATTTGAGTTGCATAGCCAGCTAGCGTTCCTACTTCATTCCGAAAAGTCACCACATCCTTAAGCCAATTTTCCCAGTCATTCCATAATTCTTCCCAATCTTCCTGTGTACGGTATGCCTTGAGAAGCCAATTTCGTGGGCGTGTGGCTAATTGAGCAAGCAAAGATATGTTGTGATTTCGACGCGCCCAATTACCAGCAACCCGCAAATTTTCTAACTCTAATTTGACAAACGAATCACCTGAATCATCTGTGTCATAGTTCTTATCAAACAGCGCAATCAAAAATTCGGCGTGCGCGCGGTTCGTCGCGTCGCTCTCGTCGGCGGCGTTTAATTTTTGCGCCGCATAGTCGCGCACCAGGTCATGCAAACGGAAACGTCCCACGTGGTCGGCGTCGTTCATCACGAGCGACCCGTTTTGCAATTGCTCGATGTGCGTGCGCGTGGCGTGTGCGTCCTCGCGCCACACGGCGGACACGGCAAGCGGCATGAATCCGCTCGGCGCAAACACGGAGAGCGCGCGCAAACGCTTTTGCTCGTCCGCGCTCAGGTCGGCGTAACTCAAATCCAGGTTCGCCGTGATGCTGTCGAGCCGGTCGGGTTTGACGCCGCGTTGCAATTCGCGCAGGCGGTTCGCCAACGCTTCGTTGAACTGAGCAATGGGCGTGTGGGAAAAATGCAACTGTTTGCGGAGTCGGCTCGCGGCAATGTCGAGCGCGAGCGGGAGATAGCCGCACAGCGCGCACAATTTTTGCGCCGCGTCCGGCTCGCGCGCCATCGCGTCGCCCAGGTCGTGCGCCTCGCGCAAGAGTTCGAGCGACTGGGATTCGCTCATCACGTCCAACTCGATGACGCGCGCGAGACCCAGTTCGCGTTGCCGCGAGGTGACGAGCGCAGCGCACGGCGGCGAGGGCGGGAGGAGTTTTTGCAAATGCGGAATCGCGTCGCGGTACACGTCGTCGAAAACGACGATGCAGGGATTTTGCTCGAACGCGGCGCAGAGTGTTTCGTAGCGACCCAGGTCGTCGGCGCGCGGGTCGAACGTGATGCCGAGCGCGCGACCCAGTTCGCCTTGCAAAATGCCGAGCGAGCGGTCGTTGACCTGAAGCCAGATGACGCGCTGGGATTTGCCCAACTCGCCCGCGAGGTAGCGCGCGAGTTCCGTCTTGCCGATGCCGCCCATGCCCGCCACGCCGACAACGGCAACCGACGTTTGCGCTTGCAGTAAATCGCGCACCTGGTTTTCGATGTTGCCGCGCCGGACATAGTGCGCGGTCTTGGATGGCGGCGGCGCAGAGCCGGCGGGGGGACGTTCGGGGGGCGGCAGATGCACGTCGCCGGTGATGATCGTCGTGCCCGTGCTGTTGCCGCCAATCGCCACCGCGCGTTCACCGGACGCGGAGGTTTGCGACGGGATAGACGCGTCAGGTTTTTGAACACCTGCCGGGTCTTGGCGCGCCGGCTTGCGCTTGAAGCGAAATGTAATGAACGGCGGCGTCGCGGTGAGGTTGACGCCTTCAAGGTCAAACGCTTTAGCGAGAATCGCCGCCAACCCTATCGTTGCGGCAAACGTCACCAGCCAAACGAACGCGGGCAGTTGGAACAAGATGTCGAGCATGATCCCTCCCAGCGCGCACAAGTCGGTTCATCCTTCTCCATTATACCACACACCACGCCCCGATTTCACCCCATTCGCGCGGGGTGTGCGGCAAAATTTTGGGTGCTACCGCCGTCGTTTGAAAACGACGGCTCAATCGGTGAAAACTCGGTGAACCGAGTTGCACGAAGCGAATCGGTTTCCAACCGATTTCTACCTCGCTGGCACGACCATCGCGCGGCGCTTTGCGCCGCTTCAAAGACGTGCCAGCGTCAGCCGCCGATTTGAATCGGCGGCGGCGTTCGCCCAAAACCGTGCCGCCTACCCCATTCGCGCGGGGTGTTTGACGCCTCTGACTGACTGTGCTACAATCGCGGACGTTTACATTTAGCGCAGACTCGAAAAAATAATGGAGGCAAGACATGAAGTTGCACATGCAAACCGGCGACATTACCACGTGGAGCGGCGACGGGATTGTGGTCAATTTATTTGAAGGAGTGTTGACGCCCGATGGCGCGGCTGGCGCGATAGACAAGAAACTCAAGGGCTTGTTGAGCAAACTCATCAAAAAAGGCGAAATCAAGGGCAAATTGGGCGGCACGGTGATCGTCCACACGCTTGACAAATTGTCCACCGACCGCGTGTGCGTGGTGGGGCTGGGCAAGCGCGAAGAGTTTACGCTCGACCGGGCGCGGCAAGTGGCGGCAAACGGCGTGCGCGCGCTCCGCGATGCCGGCGCGAAAAAGATCGCGGCGGTTGTGCACGGCGCGGGCGCGGGCAGTCTCGACCCCGAAGCGGCGGCGCAAGCCAACGCCGAAGGCATCGTGATGGGCTTGTGGCAGTTCCACAAATATCACTCCGATAATGCCGAGACGAAAACGCTCGACGAAGTGACCCTGCTCGAACGCGACGCCAGCAAGATCAAGGTGATGAAAGAAGGCGTCGCGCGCGGCGAGATTATCGCGCACGCCACCAACCTCGCCCGCGATTTGGCGAACGAGCCGGGCAACGCCGCTACGCCCGCCTACCTCGTCGAAGTTGCCAAAGGGCTTGCCAAGAAAAACGAACTTGAACTGATCGTGCTGGATCGCGCGAAAGCGAAAAAACTCGGCATGGGCGCGTTCCTCGGCGTGGCGCAAGGGTCGGACGAGCCGGCGTACATCATCATCCTGCGCTACTGGGGCGCGGGCAAAGACGCCGCGCCGGGTTTGGGCATTGTCGGCAAGGCGATCACGTTCGACTCGGGCGGCATTTCGCTCAAACCGTCCGAGGGGATGCAAGATATGAAGGGCGATATGGCGGGCGGCGCGGCGACGCTGGCGGCGATGCAAGGCATCGCACAGTTGAAACCGAAAATCAACGTGACCGGCATCGTTCCCGCGACCGAAAATTTGCCGAGCGGCAAAGCGTACAAACCCGGCGACATTCTCACCGCGTCGAACGGCAAGACGATTGAAGTGATCAGCACCGACGCGGAGGGTCGCCTCGTGCTGGCGGATGCGCTCGTCTACGCGACCCAAACGCTCAAGTTGTCGCCGGTGGTGGACGCGGCGACGTTGACCGGCGCGATGAACATCGCACTCGGCGCAGTTCGCACCGGCGTCTTTCCGAATGACCAGGCGTTGGGCGAACTCGTGTTTGAAATCGGCGAGGCGACCGGCGAAAAGAACTGGCTGATGCCGATGGACGCGGAATACGGCGAGGCGATCAAGAGCGATTGGGCGGACCTGAAAAATTCCGGCGGGCGGCCCGCCGGCGCGGTCAGCGGCGCCATGTTCCTCAAAAATTTTGTCGGCGAAACGCCTTGGGCGCACTTTGACATTGCCGGCAGTGTGGGGTTGTTCAGCGGCGCGAAAGTGAGCGGCTATAAAAACAAGTGGGGCAACGGCACACCCACGCGCACATTCATCAACCTGGCGTTGCGCCTGGCAAGCAAAAAGTAGCGCGCGCATCGTGAGAAGCACGCGGCGTCACAGATTTGCGGATGAAAGGAGAGAACGCAATGCGTTTCAAGGTGGTACTTGAACCTAGCGATGAAGGCGGTTTCACCGTCTATATCCCATCCTTACCTGGGTGTATCAGTGAAGGTGACACCGTGGAAGATGCGCTAAAGAACATTGAGGAAGCGGCGGGACTTTACCTCGAACCAGTGGAAGACGATTGGGTATTGGACGAGCAGACACTGGTAAAGGAGATTGAGTTGTGAAGGTTCCCAGCCTGCCGTACCCCCAGATTATCAAGGCGTTGCAACGAGACGGTTGGATAGTGGTACGCCAGCGTGGCAGTCATATTCGTCTGCAGAAACATGCGGCTGACGAATTGCTCAAGATTACCATTCCCGCGCACCGTCCAGTAAAGCGGTCTACGCTATCTCACATTCTGAAGCAGGCTCGGATAGACGTAGACCGCTTTTTAGAATTGTTATGACGGCAGTGAACGCCACCAAACGCGCACGACAACGGCGGGCGGCTTTCAGTTCGTCCACCGTTGTCGTGGAGCGATGACGTTACGCTTGCCGCGTTCCTCTTTGCGCCGCACCCGGCGCTGGTGGAGATTGAAATGCAATTGAGCGAAATCATTCAAGACATTCACGGACTAGATGGCGAACTGGCAAAGCTCGAAACGCGGTACGGCTTGCTCTCGGAGGACTTTACCATCTCTACCAAACCGGCGAGCTGGAACAAACGCGTGATTTCATTCAGTGGGTTGGCTATTACGAAGCCAAACTCCAACGCCAAGTGCGATACCGTGAAATGATGTACGTCTGGCTACGTGAATTACGGCAGAGCGCCGGTCTGAACGCCCTGCGCCTCAACCCCGCATGAGGCAACCGATCAGCCCAACTTGCCGCCCTTGATTGCGGAAATCGAGCGTAACTTGCCCGTCCACGCCCACTCCTCATCCCCGGAGTAAACTTATGCCAATCACTCACCCCTTGCTCGACCGCCTCGCGCGCGGTCCGCTCCTCGCCGATGGCGCGATGGGCACGTTGCTCTACGCGCGCGGCATTTCGTTCGAGCGCTGTTTCGACGAGCTGAACCTGACAAACGCCACGCTCGTGCAAGACATTCACCGCGAGTACATTCGCGCGGGCGCAGATATTATCGAGACGAACACCTTTGGCGCGAACCGGTTCAAACTCGCGCATCACGGACTCGAAGCCCGAACGCGCGACATTAACCGGCGCGGCGCGAAAATCGCCCGCGAGGCGCGCGAAGTTGCCGGCGAAAATATTTTCATCCTGGGAGCGGTGGGTCCCCTGGGACAACTCCTCGCCCCGCTGGGATCGCTCACCGCGTCGGACGCGCACGCCGCGTTCAAGGAGCAGATCGAAGCGTTGCTCGAAGGCGGCGCGGACGGCGTCATCATCGAAACGATTTCGGATCTGCGCGAACTCGAAATCGCCATCGCCGCCGCGCGCGCGGTGACACACGATTTACCGCTCGTCGCGCAAATGTCCTTCACCGAAGACGAAGACACGCTCGTCGGCAACACGCCGGAAGAGATCGCGGCGCGTCTGCAAAATTTACCGGTGGACGTGATCGGCGCAAATTGTTCGGTCGGTCCGGTCGGCACGTTTAACGCGCTCAAACGCGTCGTCGCCGCGCTCACCCCGCGCCAATCGCCCGCCGCCAACTTTTATTTCTCCGCGATGCCCAACGCCGGTTTTCCGGCGCGCATCGGCGAGCGGTACATCTACATGTCGTCGCCGCAATACTTTGCCGAGTCCGCCCCGCGCTTTGTCAACGAACTCGGC
>CAIKBD010000324.1 GCA_903825565.1 uncultured Anaerolineales bacterium
CCAAGTTCATCAAGCCGTTTTGGTCGAGCAATAAAATGGACACGCTGTCATACCGAATGACGCGGGCGAGCAGGTCGAGGATCGTGGTGAGCACCTGGTCCAAGCCGAGTTGGGTGGTGAGCAGTTTGCCCATTTCTTCGAGCGTGTGGGCGAGGAGCAGTTGCGCGCGTTCGGCTTCGGCGGCGCGTGCCTTGGCGATGGCGAGGGCGATCTGCGCGGCGGCTTGCTCGGCGCGGTTGATTTCGTCGGGCGCAAATTGGCGCGGCGCGGCGAAGGTGACGATGAGCGAGCCGAGCGGTTGTTCGTCGGCGATCAGCGGCACGCCGATGCACGCGGCGGCGTGTTCCCCGAATTGCGCGCGCACGTATTCGGGAATGACGGTGGTTTGCGCGAGTTCGGGAATGACGAGCGTTTTGCCGGCTTGGAGAATGATCTCGGTCGTGTAAATGCGGTTGGCGTCGGGGCGTAGCGCGGCATACTTGCCGCGCAAGGGACCGTACGCGACGGACGGAATCGGTTGGCGGCGCGTTTCATCCCACAAACTGAGATAGCACGCGCTCGCGCCGAACAATTCGCCCAAGCGATCCGCAAAGAGTTGGAGCATGGCGGGCAGGTCAACGACGGCGATGCCGGCGCGCGTAATGTCGTTGAGCACGGCGAGAAAGTTGGCGCGCGTTTCCAATTCGTGATCGGCGCGTTGGCGTTCGATTGCCGCGCCGAGCGCGTTGGCGGCAGTTTCGAGCGCTTCGATTTCCACGTCCAGCCATTCGCGTTCGGTCACGCACATGTCGAACCCGATAAAGCCCCACCACGCCGCGCCGATAAAAATCGGCATAATCATAACCGAGCGCACGTCTTGCGCGGCGAGCAACGCTTGCTCGCTGGGTGGTAGACTGGACAAGTTGCCGTGAATGACCTTGCCGTGTGCCAACAAATCTACCCAGCGCGCAAAGCCGCTGGCGAGGTAGGGCAGGTTTTGGAGCGCGGGGTTGTCAACTTGCGGCGTAATGTTCGGCGCAGTCCACTCGTAGCGTTGCGAGGTGACGAGCGTGCCGTCGGCGCGCGTCGTGTTTTCAAACAGATAGACGCGGCTGACTTCGGTGGCTTGGCCCAGTTGCGCGAGCACGGCGTGGATGCCGGATTCCCAGGTGGTTGCGCCGAGGAAGCGTTCGGCGGCAAAGGCGATGGCGGCGAGGATCGCGTCGCGCCGGTGTAAAGCCAGTTCCGAGTGTTTGAGCGGCGTAATGTCGCGCGCGGCGAGCAAGACGCGGCGGGTGTCCATCCGCGCAATCGTCGCGGCGAACCATTTTTCTTGCGCGGCGATGGTGAGCCGGTATTCAAAGTGAATGGGTTGCTCGGCGGCGAGTGCGCGGCGAATGTGCGCGAGAAAATAGTCGGCGTGCGCGAGCGGAAAAATTTCGTGCAAGGTTTTGCCGAGCGTGTCGCGCGCGGGGCGATACAGGAGCGTGCTGGGCGTGGTCGGCGCGATGCTGAGATAACGCCCGTCGGCATCCAAGATCATGATCACGTCGTGCATCGCGGCAAAAATCGCGGCGAGTTCGGCTTGCGAATCGCGCAATTGCGTTTCCGCCGTTTCGCGCGCGCGCAGGTTGGCGAGCGCGGCGGCTTGTTCGCGGCGCGCGATCTCGGCGAGACTACCGCCGACGAGCGCGAACGCCAGCAAAAAGCCGCTGACCAAAAGGTGCTGGTTGGGATCGAGCGCGAACGTGCCGTGCCACTGCATCGCGGCGGTGTATCCCAGCACCGAAAGACCGCCGCCAACGTACGCCCAGTTCGCGCCAAACAGCAACGCCGTGTGCAAGGGAATGATCAGGTAGATGATCCAGGCGATGGGCGCGTGCGGGTAGATGAGACCAAACGCGAGTGAGAGCATCACCGTGTTGAGCGGCACGCTGTAGCGCGCGAGCGCCGCCCACCCGTGTTGTGCGGCAAGTCGGTTGGCGACGATTTGATAGATCAGCGCGCCCAAACTCAATGCGCCAAGTAAGAAAATTTCAATCTCGTTCAACGCGAGCGCGGGGAGCAAGGCAAGCCCCAAGCCGATGAATAGCCCGGCGGCGATCAACAACGCGCGCTCTTCGTGTGGCAGGCGTTTAACCATTGGACAACTCTATAGATATTATCGGGAACAAGATCAACCGCCAAGACGCCAAGGCGCGAAGGAAAAATAATCGGTTTTCTTGACGTGCTCCCTGGCACTTGCGTTCCCGCCAGGGCAAGTGTTGCGCCTTCGCGGTGGAATATTTTATTTCCGATAAACTCTTATTTACGCGTGAGGTTGGCGTACCGCGCGATCAAACGCTTGACGCCGATTCCAACAAAGGCAATTTGCACTTCTTCGTCCGCGCCGGTGATCTTGCTGGCAATGACGACCCCATCGCCAAAATTCGGGTGCTGTACCTTGTCGCCGGCGCGAAATTGCGGGGCGGGCGTTTGCGTCGGCGCACGGGGGAGACTGGGTGGTGGCTTGGGCAGGGAATGGGATGCACGTGTGCGCCGGCGCGGCGTGGCGTCAGCGGCATCGTCAAAATCGAAATCGGCGTCGGCGCGTTGGGTGCGGCGCGCAGGGCGCGGGGTTTCCTCTGCCGCGTCATCTTGGAGCGCAAACTGATCCTCGTCGGTGCGATGGTACGCCGCGCGCTGGTTACTCCAGCCGGTACCGGTAGGCGCTCCCAATTTGCCGCCGCTCGTCGTCAGCGTGCGCGGCACATCGGCGAGAAAACGCGAGGGCGTGCTCGTGTCGTAACTGCCGTACAACGCGCGGCGAAAGGCGCGGACGAGGTACAGTTTTTCTTTTGCGCGCGTAATGCCGACGTAACACAAGCGCCGCTCCTCTTCCATTTGCGCCGGGTCTTCGAGCGCGCGCGAGTGCGGGAACAAGCCCTCTTCCAAACCGACGATGAAAACGATTTTGAATTCCAAGCCCTTGGCGGTGTGGAGCGTCATCAAGGTTGGCGCGTTCGCTTCATCCTTCATCGTGTCAATGTCGCTCTGCAATGCCGCTTCTTCGAGAAAGAGCGGTAGGGTGACATCGGCGTTGGCATTTTGGTAGCGTTGCGTCGCGCGCACCAACTCGGCGACGTTTTCCCAGCGGTCTTCGCCCTCCTCCGTGCCGTCGCGGAGATGATCGGCGTAAGCGATTTTTTGGATCAGGAGTTCGAGCAACGCGCTCAATTTTTCGTCGGCGCGCGCGGCGATCACACTTTCGATCAAGTTGACGAATGCGATCAGCGGTTTGCGCGCGCGCGCATCGAACGCCGCTAACAGATCGGAGCCGGCGGCTGGGGCGGTTTTGGTTTTGACTGCCGCTTCGTGCCGCTGGGTTTCGTCGCGCAATTGTTGCAGGAGCGCGAGCGGCGCGACGCGTTGCCGGTTTGCCCACTGCATCACGGCGTCCATCGTCGTTTTGCCGATGCCGCGCGCCGGCACGTTGAGGATGCGCGTGAACGCGACGCTGTCCTCCGGGTTTTGCGTGAGGCGCAAGTACGCGAGCAGGTCTTTGACTTCGCGGCGTTGATAAAAGCGGAACCCGCCGATCAGTTGGTACGCCATGCCGCGCCGGGTGAACATGGATTCGAGCGCGCGCGATTGTGCGTTGGTGCGATAAAAGATCGCGCAGTCGCGCGGCTTGACGCCGGCGCGCGTGAGGCGCGCGATTTCGTCCACGACGAATTGCGCTTCTTCGTCTTGATCGTACGCTTCGTAGAGCGTGATCGGCACACCCGCCGGGTTTTCCGTCCACAATTTTTTCGGATGCCGCGATTTGTTTTTGCGGATCACGGCTTGCGCCACGTCGAGGATCGTTTGCGTCGAGCGATAATTTTGTTCGAGCAGGCGCACCTGCGCGTTGGGAAAATCTTCGGCAAAGCGGAGCACGTTGCGATAGTCTGCGCCACGCCAGCCATAAACCGAATTGTGTACCACGATTCCGTCCGCCAGATAGTTGTGCACCTTGTCAATGTCCAGATCGTAAACCAGCCCCGCGTAATCTTGCCACGTCACTTCAACGACTGGGTCATCAACGATTTCGCCGTTTTCTAAAACCGGCAAAATCATCGTGGGGTGGATGTGGCTCGCCGGTTGAAAATCAAAGGGGAGCGTCAACCCGCCGACCGATTTGGCGTTGGTGAGAAAAGCACAGCGCGCGATTTCCAAATCTCCACCCTGAAGCGCGAGCTGGCGCGCAAACGCGTCGGCTTGATCGTACGCGAGGTTGGAACTTTCGATCCGCCACGTTTGGCGGCGGCCCGCGCGCGTGTGAAAACCGCGCGCGCAGAGTTGCGCTTCGAGTTGGCGATCCGTGGTGTTGAGACTGACGCGGTGCGCGTTCCACGGGCTTTCATTCGTGCGGCGCGTATCGCCAAAGAGGCGCAGGTTCACGACGATCCGATGCGGCGAGCGTTCGCCGGCAATGCCTTTGGGGCGATGATGCGGGTACTCGGGAAAGAGCGCCAGATCCGCCATCAGGCGCGCCGCCCGCTGGCGCGTGTCAATCTGATCGAAGAGTTGCGCGATCTGTTCCTCGCTCATCCGCATTGCCCGCCCAACGCCGTGAAACACGGTGGTGGGGATGCCGTAGGAAAACGAATAGTACTGCTCGTAGAACGCCGCTTCGGATTTGGAGCGACACACGCGCAAAATCCAAACCTTGTCGGCGTTTTCTTGGTTGCCGCGAATGACGAGACCGGTAAAGGGTTGTTCGCGGACGCCGTTCGAGCGCGTGCCTTGCGCAATGCCGATGCGATAGCCGCGATCAATGCGGCACATCAAGTACACATAGTAAATTTCTTCGGCGAGACCGAGGCGCGCGAACAACATGTGATTCGGGGTCACGCGCAACGTGTAGCCGCGCTGGGTGCGAATCTCGATAATCTTGCCGCGATATTTTTGGTGATGCACCCGCGCGACCGGCAACGGCATCGTTGCGCCGCGCCCGGCGGCAACGGTGATCAGATCGCCGCGCCGAATCGTTTCCACCGGTTTGAGACCGGTTGGCGTTTGAATCTGCGTGCCGGGCACAAGGCATTGATCTTCATCGCCCACGCAAAACAAATTTTGATACTTGTCCGCGAGCAATTTCATCAGCGTGTACTGCGCGCTGTTCGTGTCTTGAAATTCGTCTACGTGCAGATACGCGTACCGGTTTTGATAGCGCGCCAGTACGTCCGGGTTTTCGCGCAGTAACCGCACGGCAAGCACGAGCAGGTCGTCGAAATCGGCGGCGTTGTTTTGCGCGAGCAATTGCTGATAGCGCACATACGCGCGGCGGATCGCTTCGTGCCAATGCGATGGCGGCGCGTAATCTGCCGGCGCGACGAGATCGTTTTTGGCTTTGCTGATCGCGCCCAGCACCGCGCCGGGGCGATACGCCTTGTCGTTGAGGTTCAGTTCCTTGAGGATTTGTTTGATCAGCGCGGTTTGATCGTCGTCGTCATAGATCGCAAAATCGCGCCCCAGCCCCACGCGTTCGCCGTCGCGCCGCAAAAAGCGCGCGCACGTCGCGTGAAACGTGCCGATGGTGAGATCGCGCCCGTGCGCTTCGCCAATCAATTGGATGAGCCGCTCGCGCATTTCGCGTGCCGCCTTGTTCGTGAACGTGACCGCGAGAATGTTGTACGGCGCAATGTGGCGTTCCTGGATCAAGTACGCGACGCGATGCGTCAGCACACGCGTCTTGCCCGACCCGGGTCCGGCGAGGACGAGGATGGGTCCGTTGACGAGTTGCACGGCTTCGCGTTGCGCGGGGTTGAGGGTGGAAAGAAGGTCCATAAAATAATTTCAGATTCCAGATTTCAGATTTTCGTCGCGCGGGTGGAGAATGGACTGGGCGATGGGACACGCGATTTTGAGATACGCTTGGCACGCGTGCGCCGGCTCGACGAGCGGAACACCAAACGCGACGAGCGCGCGAAACAAATGGCACAGCGGCAAGCCCATCACGTTGGCGTAACAGCCGTCAATCCGTGCGACTGGGTGGAACGCGCTGTTTTGGATTGCGTATGCGGCGGCTTTGTCGAGCGGCTCGCCGGTGGCGACGAACGCGGCGATCTCGGCGTCGGTGTAAGCGCGCATCCACACCGGCGTCGTCGCTACCTGGGTCAAGGCGCGCGCGTCGCGCAACACGGTGATGCCGGAAAAAACGGTATGCGCGCGAGCGCGCAACAGTTTCAACATCCGCGTCGCGTCGTCCGCATCCTTGGGCTTGCCGAGAATCGCGCCGTCCATTGCCACAACCGTGTCCGCGCCGACGACCAGCGCATCTCCCAGGTTGCGCGCGCCGAGTTCGGCTTTGGCGCGGCTCAGGCGTTCGACCATCGCGGCAACCGGTTCGCCGACGCGTTGTGTTTCATCTACATCGGTAGCGACAAAGCGAAACGCGTGACCGAACAAGGTGATCAACTCGCGGCGGCGCGGCGAGGTTGAAGCGAGGACAAGTGTGGAAGAAAAAGGTTTCATCTTTGCCGGATCATAGAAGAAGGCGGGGGATTTGTCAAACGCTTGGCGCGTGATATAATGGGCACAGGAGGAAAGGAATGGCGACACTCGAAGCGCGTTCCATGGCGACCAGCGGCAGTTTGGTTTTGCGCGTGCCGCTCCGAACACGGATCGGCAGTTTGCTTTTCACCGGGTTCTTGATCGGCTGTGCCGCCGTTTTGATTTATTTTTCGCGGCGCGCTGATGGGCGCGTGGACTGGGGCGCGGTGATCATGCTCCTGTTGTTTTTCGTCGCGCCGGCGCTGTCCGGTTTATGGAACGCGCTCGTCACGACCACGATCACGCTCGAACGAACCACGCGCACGATCACGCGGCGCAAGTCCGCCGGCGCGTTCACGCTGGCGACGCAAACGCTCGCCTTTGCCGATCTCGCGCACATCGAGTTGATGTACGTCCCCAAGTCCGAAACGAACGCCGAGTGGCACGTTACGGCGGTGGCGCGCAACGCGCAACGCCTCACGCTCAACACGAACGGCACGCAAGGCGAAATGGATGCGCTCGCGCGCCAGGTTGCTTCGTTGACCGGCGCGCCAATGGTAGAGACAAAATATCGCCTGCCACCGGCGATGGAAAAATTCTTGCGGCGGCTCGCGCCCGAATCGGCGCAACCGGCGTCGCCCGCGCCTACGCCGGTTGAACCGGCGGAACCGCTGGCGCACGCGTCGCCGCTGACGGAATCGCTCGCGCCGGAAATTGCTGGCGCATCGCCGACCCAATCGGCGTGGGAAGCGACCCTGGGCGAGTTGGAGCGGCGCGTAGCGGCTGACACCCAGGATGCGGATGCGCGTTATGTATTGGCGCGGCGACTCGGCGCGCACGGCGATTGGGAACGCGCGCTGGAATTGTTGCAAGCGACCTTGCGGCTCGATCCGCTGAACGGGCGCGCGCAAAACGATCTCGGCGTGGCGTTGCAGGCGCGCGGCAAACTCAAAGATGCCGAAGCCGCGTACCGCCGCGCGCTCGCGCTCGAACCGTTCGCCTTCGATGCGCGGCTTAATCTTGCCCTGCTGTTGCGCGCGCAAAAACGCGCGGTCGAAGCGAGCCAGGAATTGTTGCGCGCCCGGCAAAACGCGCGCGGCGCGGACGAGCAACGCCTTGCCGAAACGGTGTCGGCGGGCGGCAAGAGCGATCCCAGGTTGAGCGGAACGTGATGCGCGCCGCGCGTAATCCGATTTCCCGCCGGAGGTGAACCATGCGCTTTGCAAAACTCGTAGACTATCTCGCCAAACTCGAAGCGACGACCAAACGTTTGGAGATGACCCACATTCTCGCGGATTTGTTCAAAGAAGCGAGCGAGGAAGACATCGCGCCGATCATTTATCTGACGCAGGAGCGTTTGGGTCCCGCGTTCGCGCCGATTGATTTTGGCATTGGCGAGGCGCTCGCGGCGGAAGCGTTGGCGAAGGCGAGCGGCAAGGACAAGGACGCGATCAAGAAACTGTACAAGCAACACGGCGATTACGGACTCGTCGCCGAAAAGTTGATCAGCGACGATGCCAAAAAATTAACCGTCGCCCAGGTGTTTGAGCGGCTGAAGCAAATTGCCACCACGAGCGGCGAGGGCACGGTCGCCACGAAAACGGATCTACTCGCCGAGTTGCTGGGCAAAGTTTCGGGGCGCGAAGCGCGGTACGTTTTGCGAATTCCGCTCGGACGCTTGCGCCTCGGCATCGGCGACCCGACCGTGATGGAAGGACTCTCGTGGTCGAAAACCGGCGACAAGACGTTGCGCCCGCAGATTGAGCGCGCGTACAATGTTTGCTCCGATCTCGGCAAGGTCGCGCACATTTTCAAAACGGAAGGCGTGGACGCGCTCGCCAAAATTTCCGTCGCGGTGGGCAACCCGGTGCGGATGGCGCTCGCCGAGCGCGCGAAAAACGCGGAGGACATTGTGACGCGGCTGGGCAAGTGCGCCATCGAAAGCAAATTCGACGGCTTTCGGTGCCAGGTGCACAAGCAGGGCGCGAGCGTCCGCATTTTTTCGCGCAACCTCGAAGAGACGACCGCAATGTTCACCGATATTGCCGAGGGCATCCGCACACAAATTCGCGCGCAGACGGCGATCCTCGAAGGTGAGGCGTTGTCGTACGATCCCGAGACCGACGAGTTTCACCCGTTCCAGGTTACGATGCAACGCAAACGCAAATACGATCTGGAAGAGATGACGGTTAAATTTCCTCTGCGCCTCGTCGCGTTCGATCTGCTGTACCTCGACGGCAAGGACTTGACCGGCGAAGGGTACGCCGCACGCCACGCGACGCTTGCCCAACTCATTGCGCCGGGCGAGCGCGTGCAAATCGCACAGCACTTGGTTACCCAAGACGCGAAAGAGATTGAAAAATATTTTATGCAGGCGATCACCGGCGGCTTGGAAGGGATTATGGCGAAACGGCTCGACTCGCGCTACCAAGCCGGTGCGCGCAATTTCAACTGGATCAAACTAAAGCGTTCCTATCAAGGGCACTTGTCCGACACAGTGGATGGCGTCGTCGTCGGCTATTTGCGCGGGCGCGGGATGCGGGCGCGCTTTGGCATCGGTGCGTTGCTCGTTGCGGTGTACGACGCCAAGCAGGACAAGTTTGCGACGATTGCGAAAATCGGCACGGGCTTTTCGGACGCCGAGTGGCTCCAAATGCGCGAATTGCTCGACCCGATCAAAACCGAGCATCGGCACGCCCGTGTCGATGCGGTGCTGGCGCCGGATGTTTGGGTCGAGCCGCGTTATGTGATCGAAATGCAAGCGGACGAGATCACGCGTTCGCCGATCCACACCGCCGGCAAGATCGGCGATGAGCCGGGCTATGCGTTGCGTTTTCCGCGCGTCAAGGGTTTTATTCGCGCCGATAAAAAACCGGAAGACGCGACGACGGTGGGGGAAATTTTGAAAATGTTTGAAAAGCAGGGCAAGGCGATGCGCAATGACAAATGAGTAAATGACAAATGAGCAAATGACGAATGACGAATGACGAATGAGCAAATGACAAATGACGAATGGCGAATGACGAATGACGGATGACAAATGGTGAATGAGCCAAAACTGGAATGGATGAAAAGGAGGTATGATGAAACTGGCAACGATTGAATTTGCCGGCAAGACGGGAATCGCGATGGTGCGCGAGGATGGCGTGGTGCGGTTGGATAATGTTGCGCCCGATATGCAAACGCTGATCCAAGCCGGCGAGCCACACTGGGATAGCGCGCGCTGGATGGGGCAGTCGGCGCGTGAAACGATCCCGCTCGACCAGGTGCGCTTGCTCGCGCCGATTCCGCGCCCGCGCAAAAATATTTTCGCGCTGGGGCGCAATTATGCCGAGCACGCCAAAGAAGCCGCGAACGCGCGCAGTGAACTGGCGGGCGCGCCGACCATTTTTTCCAAACCACCCACGACCGTGAATTCGCCGTTCGGTAACCTTGTCGTTGATCCCGATGTGTCGCTCCAAGTGGACTGGGAAGTGGAACTCGCCGTAATCATCGGCAAGCGCGCGCGCAAGATCAACCGCATCAACGCGCTCGACTATGTATTCGGCTACACGGTGCTCAACGACGTGAGCGCGCGCGATCTGCAAACGCGTACGTCGCAATTTTTCATCGGCAAATCGGTGGACGGTTACTGCCCGATGGGCCCCTGGATCGTGACGGCGGACGAAATCGGCGATCCGCAAAACCTCGATCTGACGTGCCGCGTTAATGGGATCGTCAAGCAAACGGGCAACACGCGCGAGATGATCTATACCGTCGCGTACATGATCGAAGACTTGTCGCGCGTGCTCACGCTCGAACCGGGCGACATTCTCACGACCGGCACACCGGCAGGCGTGGGCTTTGCGCGCAAGCCGCCCGAGTTTTTGCAACCGGGCGATGTCCTCGAAAGTGAAATCGAAAAGATCGGCGTAATCCGAAACCCCGTGGTCGGCGTCTAGCCAACCCGGCGCGTGCTCCGCGAATCGCGCGAATCATCCCACCGTCCCAGTGGCGGAGATTCGCGTGATTCGCGGATTTGTTGCTTTCCGTTTTAGGTTGCCATGCCCACACGACTCCTAGTTGCGCCCGCCGCCAGCGGCAAAACTCATCACTGCATTGCGCGCGTGCGTGAAACGTTGCGCGCGTCGCCGCTTGTGCCGACCTGGGTCGTCCTGCCCGATCGACACCAAGTCGCTGCGTGGCGGCGTCGGCTGGCGGAGCAAGGGGGCGCGCTTGGCATGCGGATCGGCACATTCGCCGATCTGCACGGCGAGATCCTCGCGCTTGCCGGCGCTCCGATGCCGATTGCCGCGGAACCCGTCGTGCATCGCCTGGCGCGCGCGGCGATTGATGCGCTGGCGGAACAAGAGCGGCTGCCGTATTTTGCGCCGATTCGGCGTGAACCAGGGTTAGCGTACGCGCTCACGCGTCTCGTCGCCGAATTGAAACGCGCGCGGATTTATCCCGAGGTGTTGGCGCGCGCCACACAAGGGCGTGGGCAACGGCTTGAGGAACTCGCGCGTTTGTACGGTGAATATCAACACCTGTTGCAAAAACTCGAATGGGCGGACGTGGAGGGTTTGGGCTGGCTGGCGAACCTTGCGCTAGAAGACAACTCCCGCATCGCCGTTCATTGGAAATTGATCATCGCCGACGGGTTTGATGTTTTTTATCCCACCCAACTCGACACGCTCAAACTTCTCGCCGCGCGCGCCGACGAAATTCTCCTCACCCTGACCGGCGACCCACGCATGAAACGTCGCGCGTACACGCGTTTCAAACGCACGTTCGAACTTGTCACGCGCGAACTCGCCCCGCAGATCGAAACATTGTCGCGGTGCGAGACGTGCGCCCCCGCGCTCGCGCATCTCGAAACGAACTTGTTCGAAGCGGTCCCGGATAAAATTGACCCAGGGCGGACAATCACCTTTGTTGCCGCGCAAACTCTTGCGCTCGAAGCGCGCGAGGCATTGCGGTGGCTCAAGACGCGGATCGTGCGCGACGGCGTAAAGCCGGACGAGTGCGCGATCATCGCGCGCGATCTTGCCCCATATCGCGCGGACTTGGCTAGGGTCGGCGTCGAGTTTGGCGTGCCGCTGCGTTTTGCCGACGGAGAATGGTTGGTGAGTAACCCCGCCGTCGCCGCGATTATGAATGTTCTCGAATTGCCCATTAGCCGATGGCAACGCCGGCAACTGATTGACGCGCTCCGCACGCCGTACTTTGATCACGCATCGTTCAAGCTCAAGCCCGCCGACGCGTTTCGTTTCGATCAGGTCGCGCGTTGGGGTTCGGTGGTCGAAGGGATTGAACAGTGGCGCGACTCGTTTGAACACTTGATCGTGCAGGCCGCATCCGCGCTTGAAACGGAAGACGCCGAAACCCAGCCGCCCACCTTGCCCCAAGGCGATGCGGCGCGCGCGCTGTGGCACGGGTTGCAAAAATTTGTCGCGCGGGTTGAGCCGCCGGCGCGCGCGTCGTTCGTCCAATTTATCGCGTGGTTGGAAAATTTAATTTCCGATGACCCCGCGGGGCTTGCCGTGTTGCGTCAAGCCGACGCGCAAAACGACACCGCCGAGCGTGATCGCGCCGCGCTCGCCGGCTTTTTCGAGGTGATCCGCGCGCTGGTGTTGAGCGAAAAAATCGTCGGCGCGCGCGCGGATATTTCCTACGAGGAATTTTTTAGCGACCTGCGCGGCGCGCTGGAAGCGGCAACCTATGTGCCGGAAAATCCGCGCCGCTTTACCGAGGCGCGTGTCTATTGCGCCGGGCTGGCGCAAGCGCGCGGCGTGCCGTTTCGCGCCGTCGCGATCCTGGGATTATCCGAAGGATCGTTTCCGGCGCCGGTGAGCGAAGACGCGTTTCTGCCCGACGCGGACCGCGAACAATTGCGTGGCGCGCGTTTGGAAATCGAAACTCGCGCGCGCGACGATCAGCAATCGTTGTTTTACGAAGCCGTGACCCGCGCGCGCGAATTTTTGTTGTTGACGCGGTCCTACCTCGCGGACGACGGCGAACCCTGGGTTGAGTCGCCGTACTGGACGGCGGCGTGCGAACTGGTCACGGCTGGCGATCCGCAGATCGTGCGCGCCGAAGATGCGCGCGCGTTTGCCGATTGCGCGTCGCCGGCCGAAGTGCTGACGTATGCCGTGCGCCAGCGCGGGTTGCCGGACGCATATCGTCAGTTGGAACCGGCTTGGAATATCTTGCGCCACACGGGGCGTGTGTTGCGCGCACGGGGCGACGAAAATTACCAAGGCGAATGGAATGGCGGGCTGGGCACGGTGCAGTCACTCCTCAGCCAAAAATTTGGCGCGCAAAAAATATGGAGCGCGAGCGCATTCGAGACATTTACCTCGTGCGGTTTTCGTTTTTTGTTTGACACGGCGCTCAAATTAGAAGAGCGCGAAGCGCCGCAAGCGGGCTATGCTGCCGCGCAGTTGGGCGGCATGTTGCACGCGATCCTCGAAAATGTGTACCAGCGCGTGAGTGATCCCGCCGATACCGATGCCGTCCTCACGGTTTTGCCCCAGGTCGCCGCAGAAGTTTTTCAAGCCGCGCCCGCGCAATTCGGTTTTCGCCCGAACGCCTTGTGGGCAAAACAAAAAAACGAATTGGGCGCTGTGTTGGCGCAAACGATTCGCAACCTGGCGGACAAGCAAGCCGCTTGGTCGCCGGCTTGGCACGAAAAATCGTTTGGCGATCCGCCGCTCGAAATTGACACACCGGCGGGCAGGGTGCGGATGCACGGGCGAATTGATCGCGTGGATCGGGACGCCGACGGCAACTTGTGCGTGATTGATTACAAAACCGGCGCGAGTCATCTCGAACCGCGCGCGCTTGGCGAAGGCGAGCGCTTGCAACTGCCGATCTATGCGCTGGGCGTCGAGCGGGCGTTACGTTTGGGCAAGGTCGTTGACGGTTTTTACTGGGCGATTCTCAAAGGCAAAGCCGGCGCGCTACTCCTTGCCAAGTTCAAATTCAAAGACGCGGCGGGCAACGAGTACGTTGGCTTGGACGGCGCAGTGGCGCTGACGCTGGCGCACATTGGCAACGCGGTGGCAAACATTCGCGCCGGAAATTTCGCGCCGCAACCGCCGCGCGGCGGTTGCCCCGATTACTGCGTGGCGCGCACAATTTGCTGGCGGTACGAACCTGCGGAGCGCCGATGACTCTGATTGAAGCTTTTGCTCTCAAAGGCAAACAAATTGACGCGGTTGCCGCGCTCGATCACGATGTTGCGTTGGCGGCGGGCGCGGGTTCGGGCAAAACGAAAACGCTCGTCGCGCGGTACGTGGCGTTGCTCGCGCGCACGCGCAACCCGCGCTCGGTTGTCGCGATTACCTTCACGAAAAAAGCCGCGCGCGAAATGCGAAACCGCATTCGCCAGGCGATTCACGCGTGGGTCGCCGGCGATTGCCCGCCGGCGGAACGCGACGCGTGGGCGCAGATCGAAGCGGACCTTGACGCGGCGCGGATCGGCACGATTCACAGTTTGTGCGAAACGATCCTGCGCGCGCATCCGGCGGAGGCGCGGATCGATCCAGGGTTTGCCGTTTTAGATGAAGGGCTTGGCGCAACACTCCAGGCGCAAGCCGTCGAGGATACGCTGGCGTGGGCGATCCAAGAAACGGAACTCGCCGCGCTGTTCGATCTCTTTGAAACCGGCGATCTCGCAAATATCTTGACGACACTGTTGCACAAACGCCTCGAAGCGTCTGCCGCCTTCGAGCAGGATGTGCTCGCATTGTGGAATGAGCGATGCGTTGGCGTGTTGCGCGAATTTGCAACCCAGGTTGCCGATGCCGTTGCCGAACTCGCTGAATTGGCGCGCGGCGATTTGGGCGCGGATGCCGGCGCCAAGCTTGCCGACGCAGTTGAAAGTTTGCTTGCCGAGTGGCGGGCTTTTGAGCGCGCGCTTGCCAGCGGCGATGTGGCGCGCGCGGCGCGGTGTGTGTTCACGATTCGCCGCGCCCATGCGCCGCTGAATGTCGGCAAGCGAACGAGCCGCGCGAAAAATGCGGTGCGCGTGTGGCGCGACACGTACGAAACCGGGTTGCAAGCTTGGCTGGGCGGCGCGAGCGCCGAGGATGTCGCGCCCGATTCCGATCTCGAAGCGCGCGTTGCCGCCGGCGTGCCCCAGCTCGAAAAATTGTACGCGCACGCATTGAGCGCGTACCGCGACGCGAAAAAATTGCGCCACGCGCTCGATTTCGACGATCTCGAAGCCGGCGCGCGCGATCTCTTGCGCCTTCCGGATATTCGCGCGCGCTGGCAAAAACAGATTGACGCGATTCTCGTGGATGAATTTCAGGACACGAACGCGCGGCAGGGCGAGATCGTCGAAGCGTTAGCCGGGACGGGCGCGAACCGCGGACGCTTGTTCATCGTAGGCGATGCCAAGCAAAGCATCTATCGTTTTCGCGGCGCGGATGTGGGTGTGTTTCGCAACCTGGAAGAAAAAATTCGCGCGCGCGGCGGTTTGGCGTTGCCCCTGGATCGCACTTTTCGCGCGCATGATTCACTGGTGCGTGCGCTCAACGAAATTTTGGCGACGACGATGGCGCGCGATTCGCGCTATGCTGTGCCTTTCGCGCCGTTGAGCGCCGAGCGCCAACAAGCCGCTCAGGTCGCCGCGCCGTACATCGAATTTCTGTGCGGTCTGGGCGATGATGCCGATGCGGCACGCACAAGCGCGGCGCATTTGCTCGCGCAACGCCTGCGCGCGTTGCACGCCGACGAAAAAATCGCGTGGAACGATATGGCGTTGTTGTTTCGCGCCGCCACCGGTTTTCCGGTGTACGAAGCCGCGCTCGAAAGAGCCGACATTCCATTTCTCACCGTCGCCGGCAAGGGCTTTTATGATCGCCCGGAGATTCGCGATCTGCTCAACCTGTTGCGCGCGCTTGCCGATCCCTGGGATGATTTGGCGTTCGCCGGTCTGTTGCGCTCGCCGGCGTTTGGCGTGTCGGATGGCGCGTTGTATCGTTTGCGGTGGGCGCACGGCGACGAGGTGCGGAGCGGTTTTCGTCAAGCGATTGCCGGCGATCTCACCGATTTGGCGGAAGTGGATCGCGTCCACGTCCAACGCGCGCGCGAATTTGTCGAACGTTTTGTCGGGGTGGTGGATCGCGTCACGGCGGCGGAATTACTCAAGCGCGTGTTGGATGCGACGCAGTATCTCGCCATGCTTGCGGCGGAGGATCGCGGCGCGCGTTTGCAACGCAATGTGGACAAGTTGCTCGCGGACGCGCAGGCGAGCGGCATCGTGCGCGTGAGCGAGTTTCTCGAATACGTTGCAAGCTTGCGCGCCGCAGGCGCGCGTGAAGGCGAAGCGCCCAGCGATCCCTCGGCAAACGTGGGCGGGGGCGCGGTGCGCCTGATGACGATTCACAAAGCCAAGGGCTTGGAATTTCCGGTGGTTGTGCTGGCAGATGCTTCGCGCGGACGCCCAGCGAATCGCGACGCGGTGTTGCTTTCGTCCGAACTGGGGCTGGCGTTGCAATCGAAAAAATTCGACGCGACCCCGTTGGCGTTTGGCTTGGCGAAAATGTTTGAGCGTGAGCAGGCGGACGCGGAAGATGTTCGCTTGCTCTACGTCGCCGTGACGCGCGCATGTGACAAGTTAATCGTCTGTGGCCATCAGCAGGAACGCAACGCGCGGGTGTGGCTCGACGCGTTGGCGCAAGCGGCAGGGATTGATCGCACACAACTGGCGAATCAGCCGGGCGAAACGCTGACGTATACGCTTCCGCAATCCGGGCAGGGCGTGTCCGCGTGCGCACAACAAATTGCGCCAACTGCCAGCGCGCCGCCGCCGGAAAAAAATCGCGCGCTTCCAGCGTCATCGGAAAAAGCACTGTTCGATCCCCTGGTTGTTGTCGAGGCGGAACAAACCGACGATGAAAAACAAAAAGACGCGCTGGATAATCGGCGGCGCTTGCGCCGCGTGATCGGTCGGCGCGATCCGGAAGGCGCGGCGCTTGGGACACTCGTTCACGCGGCGTTGCGGCGGTGGCTGTTCACCGGTAATTCGCTCGAGGCGTTGCTGGATGCGGAAGCGTTGATGGAAGGGCTGGTGGATCAACACGAGCGCGCGGCGACGATTAAAGAGGCGAAGAAATTGCTCGAGCGTTTTTGCGCTGACGTGCGCTTTGCCGAACTCGACGTGGCGGAGCGCCATCACGAGGTCCCGTATGCAATGGCGAGCGCAGCGTTGCCGACGAGCGGATACATTGATCTGTTGTATCGCACGCGCGATCAAAAATGGCGGGTCGTGGATTTCAAGACGGATGATTTGCCCACCGCAGAAAAATTTGCCGATGCGCGGAGCAGATATGCCTTTCAAGTGGAACGCTATCGCAACGCCGTGCGCGCGCTGACTGGGCAAGAGGCGGAACCCGAATTGTGTTTTTTGAATTATGCGGGCAAGGTGCGATGGGAGCGCGTGATATGACGGAATTGTTCTCGACCGGCAAACTGCCGCCGGCATTGCTCGCCGAATTGTTGGCGCGCGTGCCGCGCTCCGATCCGCGCGTGGTGCTGGGACCTGGGATCGGGCAGGACGCGGCGGTGATCGATCAGGGCGATCATTATCTCGTCGCCAAAACCGATCCGATCACGTTTGCGACGGACGACATTGGCTGGTATGCCGTCCACGTCAACGCGAACGATCTCGCGTGTTTGGGCGCGCGCCCGAAATGGTTTCTCGCCACGGCGTTGTTGCCGGCAGGACGCGCGGACGCGGCGATGGCGCAGAAAATTCTCGATCAGATCATCGAAGCGTGCGCCGCGTTGAACATTACGCTCGTCGGCGGACACACCGAGGTCGCGCATGATCTCAAGCGCCCGATCGTCGTCGGCGCGATGCTCGGCGAGGTTGCGCTCGGCGATTTGGTGCTGAACACCGGCGCGCAAGTTGGCGATGCGCTTGTGATGACCAAAGCCGTGCCGCTCGAAGGGACAGCCCTGCTCGCGCGCGAAAAAGCGGACGAATTGCGCGCGCGCGGTTTCTCGGACGCGTTCATCACGCTCGCGCAACATTTTTTGCGCGCGCCCGGCATCAGCGTCGTGCGCGAAGCGTTGCTCGCCGCCGA
>CAIKBD010000325.1 GCA_903825565.1 uncultured Anaerolineales bacterium
AGAAGAATTATCGCTGAGTGAGCGGGTGTTCAAGTGTGAAGTGTGCGGCTTTGAGTGTGACCGCGACTTGAACGCCGCGCTCAATTTAGAAGGGTTGGCGGGGAGTTCCCCCGACACGCTAAACGCCTGTGGAGAGAGTGTAAGACCTGATGCGAATCAGGCGACGCTTGGTGAAGCAGGAACCGAACTGCAATCTGCCGCGTGTAGATTTGTGTAAGTTTCGGAGAACGGATGGGTGTTCCCGTAAAGCCGCTGCGCTTTAGCCAGCGGAGTCGTCTGGATGAGCTGGTATTTGTCAGCTCCGAGGTGAACTATGCAAAATCAACCCCAAAGTGACCCGTCCAATTTCGTGCACCTACTATTTCGGCGTTGGTTCACGTCGCCGGTTTTCGGTGACGATGAATTCAAGACCCGGCGTGCCGCTCTGCTCAATATCGTATTTTCGACTGGGGTCATCATTTTGCCCCTCATCATTTTCAGCAATCTGATTGGCGGCAATACTCCGCCCATTATTCTAACGTTAAATGGGCTGATGCTATTTTTCTTTTTGCTCATGCGATACTTGGTTCAGCGAGGACACTTGCCATGGGCTAGTATCTCTTTTATGACAGTGGTTTTTACTTACCTGACCTATGCTCTAGCGAATTTGGGAACCGTTCGTAGCCCTACCACAGCGCTCTATACGCTCTGGGTGATTGGAGCGGGTATCCTATTTGACCGCAAGGGCCTCGTCGCCTCTTTTATTCTTAGTTCGCTGGCGGTTCTGGGATTGATCTGGGCGGAAAGCCATCGGTTGTTACCTCCAGCCGATTTTTCGGTGACGATTACTCAGTGGACTATTTATAGCATGGCCTTTGGCGCGGCAGGTGCGCTTACTCTTTGGGCTTTGGAGGAAGTTCGCCATGCCCTTGCGCGGGCGGACCAAGAAATCAGCGAACACAAACGCACGGAAGAAACATTGCGGGTATCGGAACAACGCTTTGCCAGTTTATTTCAAGCCAACCCGGCGGCGCAACTAATCGTGATGCTGGAAAATCGACAAATTATAGATGCGAACGAAGCTTTTTTAAAGCAAACTGAGTATGCTCTCGCTGATCTCAAAGGGCGTTCCACGCTGGACGTGGGGTTGTGGGCAGACCCGCGCCAAGCGCGCGATATGATTGAGCAATTGCGTTCTGTCGGTTATGCGCGTAATCTGGAAATCGATTTCAAATCGCGCTCGGGTAAAATTGCCAATACATTGACCTCGTTCCAAATCATCGATTTACAAGGGACGCAGTGTATCATCTCGACCATACTCGATATAACGGAACGCAAGCAAGCAGAAATAGCCAGACGCCAAGCGCAAGCCCGGTATTCCGCGCTGTTTGAGCAATCGCACGATGCCGTATTTATTTTGGATTTGCACGGACGGCATTTGCAATTCAATCATCGCGCCGCCGAGATGTTGGGTTATACAGCCGAGGAGATGATTGATTTATCGGTGAATGAAACGTCGACAGAACTAGGTTCCAGTTTGAATATATTGGCGAGGTTGCTGGCAGATGAGCAGATACCCGTGTACGAACGACGTTTCCGCAAAAAGGATGGCACGATTATTCCCGTCGAAATCAATGTCGAGCTGATTCGGGATGTGCAAGGACAACCCCTGCACATTCAAAGCGTGGTGCGTGATATTCGCGAACGCAAACGCGCCGAAGAAGCATTGCGCGTGAGCGAAGACAAATATCGCTTACTGGTCGAAACGACGTATGAAGGTGTTTGGGTCATTGATCGAAATCAACACACCAGCTATGTAAACCAATCCATGGCGGAGATGCTGGGATACACCC
The DNA here is from genome assembly GCA_903825565.1 of uncultured Anaerolineales bacterium. Classification (GTDB taxonomy): domain Bacteria; phylum Chloroflexota; class Anaerolineae; order UBA4142; family UBA4142; genus CAIKBD01. The sequence goes on from CAIKBD010000325.1 coordinate 1,833, forward strand.
CGGCGGAAATGCTGGGCCGCCCTGTCGAAGATTTTATCACGGCGGAGGATGCCGCTTTTTATCGCCAACGGATCGACAAACGCCGCGCGGGCGAAGATGAAATTTTCGAGCGGCAACTTGCCCGGCGCGATGGTTCGCCTTTCTGGGTTCAGATTTCGGCGCGTGTCGTCAAGGATAGCCAAGGAAATTTCAACGGCTCCTTTGCCATGTTCACCGATATGACCGAACGCAAGCAAGCGGAGCAACTGGTTCAGGCGCAGCGCGACTTGGCACGCTTGACTAGCACTGTCGCTTCCGATCAGCAAGTTTGGCCACGTTGTTTGGAGATTGCATTACAGGTCACTGGGATGGATAGTGGCGGAATTTACCTGTTCAACGAAACCGATGACACTCTTCAACTCGTTGAGCATTGCGGGTTGGGGCAAGATTTCATTCAGTCAGTTGCAGCGTATCCGGTTGATACGCCGAATGCCCAATTTGTCCTCATGGGGCAGATGCACTATTTCAGCCAAGCGGACTTGCAGACCGAGCCATTATACCAAGCAGAAGGGCTCCACGTATTTATTTCGGCGCCGATCCAATATCAGGAGCGAGTCCTGGGATGTGTCAATTTGGGTTCGCATACCTTATCCCAGGTTTCTGGCTTTTCGCGCCGTGCGCTGGAAGCGCTAGCTGCAGAGATCGGCGGCATCGCCATTTATCTGCGCACCGAATCCGCTTTGCGTAAAAATCAAGCGTTGCTGTCTGAAGCGCAACGGATCGGACGTATGGGGCATTGGGAATGGACTGCCCCGAGCCAGAACCTAACCTGTTCGGACGAATTGTTTCATATCCTGGGCGTTTCGCCTGGTAGCAACTTGATGACATTCAATACCATCAGAGAAACGTTGCACCCAGATGACCAGGCGCGCCTCTACGCATGGGATCGTCAGGCATTTGCCAATCAGACCAATCTGGATTACGAATTCCGCATCATCCTGTCCGATGGAAATATGCGTTGGCTTCATCAATTTGCCCAGGTAACCTATTCCGAGGACGGCAAACCGATTCGAATGCTGGGAACAATTCAGGATATTACCGAACGGAAACAAGCGCTCGATGCTCTCGCAACCAGTCAAAGCCGATTAAAAGGTCTGATCGATTCTGCGATGGACGCCATCATCTCGGTGAATCAAGATATGCAAATCGTTCTCTTTAATGCGGCGGCGGAGAGGATGTTTGGCGTCTCGGCATCTCAGGTCATTGGACAATCACCGGACCAGTTTATTCCAGAGCGTTTTCGTTCTTTCTATCGTCAACGGCTCGTTCAAAGTAGCCAGCCGGCTGCGGGGAAACCGATCCAGAAACAAGGAAACTCCATCATCGGATTGCGTGCGAATGGCGAAGAATTCCCCGCTGAAGAAACACTCTCGTTTGTCGAAACCCAGGGCGAAAAATTATATACGGCGATCTTGCGGGATGTGAGTGCGCGCCAACGCGCGGAGGAAGCTTTGCGCGCGAGTGAGGAACGCTATCGTGGTTTGATCCACAGCTTGGATAGCGTCGTTGCCACGGTGGACGCTCAAGGACGCTTTGTCTATATGAATGACATCGCCGCCCAACAATTAGGCGGAACCCCCGGACAATTCATTGGGCATACCATGCATGAGCTTTTCCCGGAACCGGTCGCCTCACGGCAATTAGCAGCGGTCCAACAGGTATTTCGACAAGACCGGGGCAGCGTCAGTGAGGATATGAGTATTGTCAATGGAGTTTCTCGCTGGTATCGTAACTCGGTTCAGCCGATCCACGACGAACGCGGTCGTGTAGTCCAAGTCTTGGTCAATTCGACGGATATTCATGCACTGAAAACAGCTGAACAAGAGTTGCGAGAATTAAATCGCACGTTGGAAGAACGCGTCAAAAAGGCAACGGCCGAGATCCGCGATTTGTATGAGAATGCCCCGGCGGGCTATCACTCGTTGGATGCCGACGGCAAATTGGTTATTATCAACCAAACCGAGTTGAATTGGTTGGGATACACCCGTGACGAAATGATCGGTCATTCCATTCAAGAGGTGCTCACTCCCGCTAGTCGCCGGGTATTCCAAGAAACTTGGCCGCTCTTTAAGCAACACGGTCACGTTGCCGACCTGGAACTGGAATTCGTCCGCAAAGACGGCACAAGTTTTCCCGTCCTGGAAAACAAAACGGCGATTTATGACGAGCAACAGAATTATATCATGAGTCGCACCACAGTGGTGGATATGACCGACCGTAAAGCGGCAGAACAAGCCCTGAGAATCGCCAACACCGAGATGGAACGCGCCCTACGGTTGAAAGATGAATTCTTGGCAGTCATGAGCCACGAGTTGCGCACGCCGCTCAATGCCGTCCTGGGTTTGTCAGAAAGTCTGAGCGAGCAGATTCTCGGACCGCTCAATGAACGTCAATTGAATGCGTTGAATACCATTGATGCTAGCGGCAGGCATTTGCTTTCCGTAATTAACGATATTCTGGATATGTCGGGCATCCAAGCGGGCAAGGTTACCTTGGACGCCCGTCCGGTCAATGTGCGCGATGTCTGTGAGTTGAGTCTACGCTTTATCAGTCCAGAAGCGAATAGGAAACAAATCCAGATTACTTCGGAACTGGATTGGCGGGTTGAATGGATTTCGTCCAATGAACGGCGACTAAGGCAAATGTTAATCAATCTGTTGAGCAATGCCATCAAGTTCACGCCGACGGGTGGACAGGTAAAGCTCCAAGTTGTTGGTGATTGCGCCAATCAGACAGCCCTATTTTCCGTATGGGACAATGGCATTGGTATTGCCGCCGAAGATTTTCCGCGTTTGTTCAAACCGTTTGGGCAATTGGATAGTCGTTTGGCGCGGAATTATGAAGGAACCGGATTGGGGCTGGTTTTGGTTGCCCGAATTGCAGAAATGCACGGTGGTAGCGTATCTGTGAAAAGCGAACCCGGTCGGGGCAGTTGTTTTACGATTAGCTTGCCCTGGTCAACAGAAATGCAATCTTATGCGAATATATCAACCCCATTCATTGGCGAGCCAATTACCCCAACGGTGAGTGCATCCCCCTCCCCCATACCTTCTAAATGGTCCGGCGATGCCAATGCGCCACTGATTCTGATCGCCGAAGACAATGAATCGAATATCTTGGC
>CAIKBD010000326.1 GCA_903825565.1 uncultured Anaerolineales bacterium
CGGCGTGGCGATGGGCGCGCGCGTCACTGCCGCGGCGGTCAACGTCGCGTTCGCCTGCGCGGTTTGTTGCGCGCTTGCCGTTTGGCTCGCCACGATTTGTTCGGTCGCCGCGAGATTCGGCGTCGCCGTCGGCATCCGCCAAGTCACCTCCTGGGTGCGCTGCGCCGTCTTGTCCTTGTTCCGCGCCGTCAACGTATAGATTCGACTTTGGCGCGGCGTGTCCACGATTTGCCCCTGCGCCTCCACCGAGCCGAACGGCAACAAGATTATGCTCTCCGCGTTTGCCACGCGCCACTCGATTGTAACGCTCTGCCCGTCCACCACTTCGGTTGCGGAAACGCGGAAAAAGATTTCGGGCGCTTTCGGCTCCGGCGTTGGCGTGGCAGTCGGCTGAACCAGATTGATCTTGAGCGGTTGGCTCGCACTACCGAACCGACTGGTCGCGCGGAGATTCAAAACCGTTGGAAACTCGGTGGCGTTGGGAAAAGTATACTGTCCCTGGAGCGTGGGCTTGAAGCCATAGATCGGCGGGTTGAACTCGACCTCGTCGGCGTCGCTCACATCCCAGTAAATCGTGACGGGCTGACCCGGCATCGGGTCGCGCGGCGTGTAGGTAAACGTGCGAATGACCGGCGCGCGCACGCACGACACAAAAAACGCGGCGTTGAGCGCGAGGCACATTACCAGGAGCACGAGCGGAAACCACAAGGGGATCAAGCCGTGTGCGACGGCTTGCCCCGCCTGGGTTTGGCTCTCCGCCGCGCCGGTCACTTGCACCGTGAACGGGTACTCTTTCGCGCCGCCGAACAGCCGCCACTCGCGCGGCTTGGCGCGAAACTTGACCGATCCCTCCTGTCCCTCTTGAAGCGCGAGGTTGGCTTGCGCCGGCGCAAACTCCAACTCGTTCGCGTGATCTTGCCAGTGCAACGTGAAATTTTGCGGCGTGTTGCCCTGATTGCAAACGGACACGCGCGCCGTTTTGCCGGCGTTGATCTTGGCGGGCACGAGCGCAACCTGGCTTGAACTAAAGGGCTTGATCCGCAGAGCCACTTGCATCTCACCGACCGAATCGCGCGCCGTTTTGCCCGCCACGCGCACCGCTACGGGATAGACACCGCTTTTGGTCTGCGGCGCGCGCGGCGGCTGAATCATCAGCGTGATGCTTTGCGATGCGCCGGGCAACAACCGGATCGGCGTGGGCAAGCTCGGCGTCCACGTCGCCGGAATGCCGGTGACTGACACGGCAAATGTATCCACCACCGGGCTGGCGTTGAGCACGGTGAGCGGCAGGGCGATGCGATTTCCCGGTGTCATCGCCAGTTCCCGCGTGTCGCTGAACACGCCCACGCCGCCGGCACTCAGACCGACTTGGCTGGGCGCTGGCTCCGCTCGCGTGCCGCCCCAGTTTGAAGAATCGGGCGCGGCAATCTGATTCGGCTCCCGGATGTGCGTTGGGGTAATCGCCTCCTGCACGGTGAGCAAACTGACCGCTGTGCCCGCCGGCATCGGCTCGCCGGACAGGGCAATCGCGGCGGTCAACGCGTTTGCCATCGCTTGGGCGTTGGCGTAGCGCGCCGCAGGTTCTTTGTGCAACGCGCGCAGGATCACTTGCGCCACAGCATCCGGCAATTCGGGGCGTAGCGTGCGCGGTGGCGGCGGCGGCTCTTTGAGGTGGTACCGAATCGCTTCGGTGAGTGTCTTGATTGGGAATGGCAATTGCCCCACCGCCAGTTCGTACAAAAGGATGCCGAGCGCGTACACGTCGCTCCGCGCGTCGAGTTCTTCTCCCGCCGCTTGTTCGGGCGACATGTACGCGGGCGTGCCCATCGCCACGCCGGGACGCGTCGTCAAGCCGTCTTGCATCAACCGGGCGAGACCCAGATCGGTCAGCATGGGACGGTACGGCAAGCCGCCGCTCGCTTCGGGCTTGAGCATGATATTGTCCGGCTTGATGTCGCGGTGCAACACGCCTTGCTGGTGCGCGTAACCGACCGCCGCGCACACTTGGCGCGTCAACTCCAGCGCCTCTGTCAGCACGATCCACTTGCCCGCCTGTTGCAACGCGTGGAGCGACCGGCGCAAATTTTCGCCCGGCAAAAATTCCATCACGAGGTAATAGATCGCGCCGGACTTGCCAAAGTCAAACACCTTGACGATGCCGGGATGATCCAAGCGCGCGGTCGAACGGGCTTCTTGCAAAAACCGCTCCTGAAAATCCGGTTGTTGCGCGAGTTGCGGGTGCATCACTTTGAGCGCGACGCTCCGTTGCAGGGTAACATCCAGCGCGCGAAAGACTGCGCCCATGCCGCCTTGCCCTTGCAACGCAACGATCTGATAGCGATCCAGCGACTTGCCGACTAACTGCGTCAAATCGCCAGTCAGAAAATTGATCGGCGTATTCATGCTACCCTCCCGACGCGTTCTTGACTGTGACGCGATGTTCCGCCGAGGCGATGAGCGCGTGTTCGAGCACTTCGAGCCGCCCGGTGATCTCGGCGCGGTCGCCCGCCGCCCAATCACCCGTTGGCGATTTCACCTGATAGAGGCGCAACGATTCGATGAACTCGATCCCGCGAATGGATTGCAAACAGGAATAGACATCGGAGGGATAAAGCGCGCGCCCAAAGAGCCAGCCGTCACCGGTGTGCCCGCCGACAATCGGGTTGAGGAACCGATAGAGCCGCGCCTCAATGTCCGCGCGCACGCGTTCGGGGTCGGCGTCGGGGTTGGCGAGCGCAACCACTTCGACGGCGACCCAGGCGTACTGCGGCTCGCGCACGTCCACCTGCACCGTCAACAGCCGGTAATCGTCGAGGTACTGTTGCACCGCGTCGCGCAGGTCGCTCACGAGCTTGAGTTGCTCGCGCATAATCCGCTCGGCGGGATGATTGACTTGAGGCACGAGCAACAGAAACACCTGCCCCGCTGTGCGCGGTGGAATGCACCGCGCGCGTTGCACGCGCGAATCGGCGAGCCGCGCGAGTGTTTCAAAATCGCTCGCGGTTACGGCGCGTCCGCGCGAACGAATGAGTTGCGGCGCGCGCAGTTTTGCCAACTCTAACGTTTCGAGGTCCATCCCGCCGGTCGCGTCCAGGTGATTGACGACGCGCTCCACGTACGGAATCGAAGTTTTGAGGACGGTGAGCGTGCCCGCTTGAATGTTGCCGGCGACGCCGCCGCCGTAACGGTACGCCGCAAAGCGGATCGACGCGTTGCGCGGCGGGATCGCGCCGTACGCACGACTCGTCCCGTCGGGGTGACGCAGCGCGGGCCCAAAGCGCACTTCGCCGGTGGTGCTGTCGCAGGTAAAGTGTTTGTCGAACGGACCCGAATCGCCGAAATCGGGAACCTCGCTCCAACTCTCCCAGGCATCTTCGCCCGGCGCTTGCACCTCAAGCGTTTCCCCGCGCGCGCGCCGCAAGAGCGGCGTGTGCTCGACGTGAAAGATTTGCCCCGGCGCGCCATCGGAGCGACCCAGCATTTCCGAATGCACGACCGAGGCGTTTGTCGCGCTCACCGTACCGCCCCAACTGCTGGCGACGAGATTGCCGAGCACCGGCGATTCGTCATAGTTGCGTCCCGTCGCGGACTCGATCATTTGACAGCGCACCCAATAGCCGCGCCGGTCGCCGTACGTGCGTTGCGCCAAACGCGGCAGGCGCAACAAAATCCGTCCCGAATAACTCATCCCGCCGGTGCCGTCTGTTTCCACCACGACGGGCAACCAGCGTTGATCGCCCTCGCCGCCGTGCCAGCCCTCCCACCGCCACGGCGGATTCGCCGGATCAATGCCGCGACTGGTCGCGGTCGGGCAGGTGATCTCTAGCCCCAGCACGTGGTTGCTCACGTCATTTTCAAAGCCGAGATAAAACGCGTTGCCGACGCGCGCCGGTTTGCCAAACGGCAGAAACGAAAACGTGGCGACGCCGAGTTGTTGCAAAACTACCAGGCGATCTTTGGCGGTGCCGCTGCCGTCAGCGGTGGACGCTTCGCGCGCGAACAACGCGCCCAGCGCCGGCGGCTGAATTTCAAGGTCCTCGCTCGTGCTGAAACTGATCGCGGGATTTGTTTCGGTGCGAACGGTGGCAACCTCCGTGCGTTGCGGAATGACGATGCTTTGCGGTTGCGGCGCGCTCAAGTAAAACGTGACTTGGGTGCGCGCCGCTTCCGGCTCGCGCAAGCGCAAGCCGAGCAATTCCATAAACTTGATGTAATTTTTTTCCGGCACCTGGTTGAGCCGATACAGGATCATTTCGGTCATCCAGGCAAACAGTTCGATGAGCGTGATGCCGGGATCGCTGACGTTATGATCGCTCCACGTTGGGCAGGAAATGGCAATGCGCTTTTTCGCTTCGTCCACAATATCCTGAAACGTGCGGTCATCCAAATTGCGTGTGGGGAGAGTCATCGCGGCGCACCTCGTTTATGTTTCCGGCGGAATCAGATAAAAGGGATAGACCAAACTGCGGTTGCTATGCGTCGCGGCAACGCGATAGTCCACCGCGATCAGCAAGCGGTCGGGCGCGTCGGGATCGGGCGACACATCCAGGCGTTGCAATTCGATGCGCGGCTCCCAGCGCCCCAACGCTTCGCCGACGTACCGCGCCGCCAGCCCAGCCGTCGCGCTGTTGTTCGGCGCAAACACCAACTCGTGAATCCGGCACCCAAAGTCGGGGCGCATCACGCGTTGCCCCGGCGCGGTGCCGAGAATGATACGGATCGCCTGCTCGATCTCGTCGCGGTCGTCGGTCAAGGCAATTGTGCCACGTTCGTCCAAACCCGGCGGAAAACTCCAGCCCTTGCCGATGATTGGATTCGCCATCGCGCGCTCCTTTGTACTACCGCCGTCGTTTGAAAACGACGGCTCAATAGGTGGAAATCGGTTGGAAACCGATTCAACCCGATTCTATCGGGTTTTCACCTATTGAGCC
>CAIKBD010000327.1 GCA_903825565.1 uncultured Anaerolineales bacterium
CCGCGCGCTGTATCCCCGGCGAAAAAATCCGCTGTATGAAAAAAGAGTAAAACACCCAGGTACACAGCGAGTAACCCAATACACACCGCCAAAATCCGGCGGCGCATTTCCGATTCCACATTTCGATCATCCATAGTCCGCGCTCCTCACCAGTTGCTATATCTAGAGTAAGTCAAGCCAAAACCCGGATCAATAGTACCGATGCACTTTTTCATTCCAATTACGTGACAAATGCCTCCGCAATGCCGCGCCCGCCAGCAACTTGCCAAGATATTTTTTTTGTGGTATATTTCGCACTGTCAACGGGCGGTTAGCTCAGTTTGGTTAGAGCGCAGCGTTGACATCGCTGAGGTCATAGGTTCGACTCCTATACCGCCCACTCGCAGTAAAACCATGGTTGGCAAAGACCAAGACGAGTACTCGAAATCGAGCGCCAGGGAGATCGCGCCACGACTGCAAGCGCGATTCGCAGACGATTCGACGAAAACCACTTGCGAGCCAAATCGGTTGCCACCGTTAGCGGCATCAAGTGTGCAAACGCCCAAAGATGTGCGCGCGCAAAACTGGGTGGAACCACGGGAGCACTCTCTCGTCCCAATGAGGACGCGAGAGTTTTTTTATTTTTGGTGGGCAAGTTTCAAATTTTTCAAGCGAGGTGTCTATGCGACTCGTGATGAAATTCGGCGGCACATCCGTCAGCGGCGGCGCACGCATTAAAAACGCCGCGGCAATTGTCTGGCAACACGCGCAACAAGGTCATGCCATCGTCACGGCGACCAGCGCGATGAGCGGCGTCACCGACACGCTGATCCGCTCCGCGCGCCGCGCCGCCGAAGGCGACAGCGCGACGTACTTTGCCGCGCTCGAACGGTTGACCGAGCAACATCTTGCCGCATTGGACGAGGTGGTGGACGACGAAGCCACCCGCGAAATTCTGCAAAAACAGATCGCGCGCCTGCTCGACGATTGCGGCAACTTGTGCCGCAGTATTCACGTCCTGGGTGAAGTCACGCCGCGCGCACTCGACGCCGTCGCCTCGCTCGGCGAACGGCTGATCCTGCCGATTCTCGCGCAGGCATTGCGCGAACGCGGCGCGAACGTCGAAGCGATTGAAGCGAGCGAACTGATCGTTACCGACGACAACTTTACGCAAGCCAGCCCGCTGATGGACGAAACGCGCGCCAAAACCCGCGCGCGGTTGATGCCGCTCTTGCAAAACGGGACCCTGCCGGTCATCACCGGTTTTCTCGGCGCGACGCGTAACAACGTCGTCACAACCCTGGGACGCGGCGGGAGCGATTACACCGGCACGATCATTGGCAATGCGCTGGACGCCGACGAAGTGTGGATTTGGACGGATGTGAACGGCGTGATGACCGCCGACCCGCGCATCGTGTCGAGCGCGGAAACGCTCGCCGAAATTTCGTACGGCGAAGCGGCAGAACTGTCATACTTTGGCGCAAAAGTAATCCACCCGAAAACAATTGCGCCCGCCGCCGAACGCGACACGCCGATCCGCATTCTCAACACGTTCGAGCCGGGACACCCCGGCACGCGCATCGTGCGCGCGCCCAAACTCAACGGACGCACCGCCAAAGCGATCACCGTCATTCGCAAACTCGCGCAGATTACGATTGAGGGGCGCGGGATGCAAGGCGTGCCCGGCGTTGCCGCGCGCGTGTTCACCACCGTCGCGCGCGAAGCGATCAACGTGCTGATGATCTCGCAATCGTCGTCCGAGCAAAACATTTGCTTCGTCGTCGAGGCGACCGACGCGGCGCGCGCGATTGACGCGCTCGAAAAAGAATTCGAGTTGGATCGGATGCGCGGCAACATTGATCGTATCTGGGCGCAAGCGCAGATCGCGATCCTCGCCGTCGTCGGCGCGGGGATGAAAGGTTCACCCGGTATCGCCGCTAAAGTGTTCGGCGCGCTGGGCATGCACGGCATCAATATTATTTCTATCGCGCAAGGTTCATCCGAATACAACTTGTCTTTGGTCGTGGACGAACAAAACGCAGACGCAGCGCTGCGCGCGATTCATAGTCAGATGGTTAAATAGGCAACTGCTCGCCGATCTAACAATCAAAGGAGCCCCATGCAAAAACTACCCGTAGCGATTTTAGGCGCAACCGGCTTGGTCGGGCAACGCCTTGTGCAACTGCTCGCCGCGCATCCCTGGTTCGAAATTTCCGCGCTCGCGGCAAGCGATAACTCGGTCGGCAAACAGTACGGCGACGCGGCGAAATGGAAATTGCCGAGCGAAATTCCGGACGCGGTGCGCGGCATGATTGTCAAGCCGTGCGAGCCGCCGCTGGACGCCGCACTCGTCTTTTCCGCGCTGCCGAGCGATGTCGCCGGCGACATTGAGGAAAATTTTGCGAACGCCGGCTACCTCGTCTCGTCGAACGCGTCGAATCATCGCAACGATCCGGATGTGCCGCTCGTGATCGCCGAAGTCAATTCGGATCATCTCGACCTGGTGCGCGTGCAACGCGCGCGCCGCAAATCCGCCGGCGCAATCGTGTGCAACGCGAATTGCTCGACGATTCATCTCGCGCTCGTGCTCAAACCGCTTGCGGACGCGTTCGGTTTGACGCGCGTCGCCGTGACGACGCTGCAAGCGTTGAGCGGCGCGGGTTATCCCGGCGTCGCCGCGCTCGATATTCTCGACAACGTGATTCCGTTCATCGGCGGCGAAGAGAAAAAATTGGAGAGCGAGCCGCTGAAAATTTTGGGGACGTTGCACGGTGATCACATTGCGCCCGCCGCGATCCGGATCAGCGCGGCGTGCAATCGCGTGGCGACGTGGGACGGGCATCTCGAAACTGCGTCGGTGGAACTCGCGCAAAAATCAAGTCTTGACCAAGTGCGGCGCGCTATGTTACAATTCACCGGTGAACCGCAGGCGCTCAACCTGCCGACCGCGCCCGCGCATCCCATCGTCGTGCGCGACGAACCGGATCGCCCCCAGCCGCGTTTGGATCGCGACGTGGAAAAAGGGATGGCATCGGTTGTCGGGCGTTTGCGCGCGTGTCCGGTGCTCGACTATAAATTTGTGTTGCTCGGGCACAATACGATCCGCGGCGCGGCGGGCGGCACGTTGTTGAACGCCGAGTTGCTGGTGGCAAAGAAATTTATTGAATGACAAATGAGCAAATGACAAATTACAAATGGTCATTTGTCATTTGTTCATTTGTAACTTGGCATTGACGAAAGGAGACACTATGGCAACCATTGACGTTTATCATTATGCGCGCGCCGAAGACCTCGACGCCATTTCGGATGAAGGTTTGAAACCGGGATCGCTCCGGTGGAAGATTCCCTCGGACCTCCGGGAAAAAAGCGTGTACGCCTGGCTCGCGCCGGAATTTGACGTGATGGGTCACAATGAGAATCCGCACTATGTGTGTCTCCGCGCACGCGTGGAAACGGCACGTTGCCAAGTTGCGCCGATGGAATTGGCGATGGCGGCATTCGTCAACCACATCGGGCGCGGGCAAGCCAAAAACGCCGACCTGGCGCTACGATTGATCGCGGCGTACGAAAAACTCGCCGTTCCGTTCCACGAATACGCGCAAGGCATGTTCCGCGCGCCCGAAGTGCTCGTCGCCGGCGAAATTAGCCCGGACGACATCGCCGTGGTCAAATCGCCGGAAACCGGAATGCGCGGCGAAGAGAATCGCCGCCAGTACGCGTCGCGCTGGGGCGAACACTTGATTCGGTTTCTCTCGATTCAACGCACGCTGATGCAACTGCCGGAACTAACTGCCGCGGCGAGCAATCGCGGCATCGCCGTCCGCGTCGCCAAGCACGATGACGCGACCGCGTACCTCGAAACATACATGCTCGTCGAAA
>CAIKBD010000328.1 GCA_903825565.1 uncultured Anaerolineales bacterium
GGCGTGATGCAGGGGCAACTCGAAGGCATGTTGGACGGGGTGTTTCCTTTGACGAATGAGCAGGTCGCATCGTTGCACGACGAGACGTTGTTGCTCGCGCGCCTCGTAGACGATTTGCGTGATCTCGCGTTGGCGGACGCGGGGCAATTGCGAATTTTGTGCGCGCCGACGGAGTTGGGCGCATTGATCGAAAAAACGGTGGGCGCGTTTGCGGTGCAAGCGGCGGAGCGCGACATTATGTTGCAAACCACAATCGCGCCAAATTTGCCGCCGCTCGATCTCGACGCGCAACGCATCGCGCAGGTGTTGCGAAATTTGCTCGGCAACGCGTTGCGTTATGCGCCGGCAGGCAGTGGGGTGCGTGTGCAATGCGCGGCGGAGGCGGCGGGCGTGCGCGTGCAGGTGACGGACGCCGGGCAGGGCATTGCGCCGGAAGATTTGCCGCGCGTGTTCGAGCGGTTTTGGCGCGGCGACAAATCGCGGTCACGCGCGGGCGGCGGCGCGGGGCTGGGCTTGGCGATTGCCAAGCAGTTGGTTGCGGCGCACGGCGGCGAGATCGGCGTTGCGAGCGAACTGGGACGCGGCACGACGTTTTGGTTCCGCTTGCCGGGCACGCCCTGCGCGCAAACGGGAGAATAGGAAAAGAAATTCCCCGCCATTCTCCACCTTGTCGAAAATTTGCGCGAATGTTATAATTGCAAGCGGCGTATGGCAAATTTAGCGGTTTCAGAAATTACACAGGGGTTGCGCGCGCGCGTGTTGGGTCGGCGGATTGTGTATCACGATCAGATCGGCTCGACCAACGACGCGGCGCGGCAGTTGGCGGAAGCGGGCGAGGCGGAAGGCACACTCGTGATCGCGGACGCGCAAAACGCGGGGCGTGGTCGTTTGGGGCGAACCTGGGTCGCGCCGCCGCAATCGTCGTTGTTAATGTCGCTCATTCTGCGCCCGCCACTAACGCCGGCGCAACTGCCGCGCGTGACGATGGCACTGGCGCTTGGCGCGTGCGACGCATTGCGCCAAGCCGGTGTGTACGCGCAGATCAAATGGCCCAATGATCTGCTTGTGCGCGGCAAAAAATGCGCCGGCATTTTGGCGGAGGCAAGCACGCTGGGCGATCAGATCGAATTTGCGATTATCGGTTTGGGTATCAACGTCAACTTTGCCGCGGCGACGGTTGCCGGCATTCCCGCCGAAGCTACGACGCTTGCCGATGAGGTGGGGCACGCGATCCCGCGCGAACCGCTCGCGCGCGCGATCTTGCAGTGCGGCGACGCGTACTATGCGCGCCTGTGCGCGGGCGAAAATTTGCGCGCCGAGTGGATCGCGCGCCTGGCGACGCTACGGCAACGCGTGCGTGCGCACGCCGAGACGGGGATCATCGAAGGGATCGCGGAGAGCGTGGACGATGACGGCGCGTTGATGCTCCGTTGCGCCGACGGCTCACTCGTGCGCCTGCTCGCCGGCGACGTGACATTGACTCCGCGCCAAACGGAACGCGCGCAACCTGCGCCAGATTCGAGCGGAACTGAGGAGCACACGCATTATGAATGAAGCCCCGGGTGGACTGTCGTACCGGCACTGGTTTTTCATCTCGTTGCTCGCGCTGATCAACGTGATCGTTTTCGGTTGCTTGGTGTTAGCCGTGATGGGCAAAATGTATTTCGGTTAGCGCGCTCACACTATTCAACCTGCGGCAGGAGGGTCAGCGTGCCTTCCTGCGCCCGGTCGAGCGCGGCGCGCTCAAAGTACAAGGGCGCGTAACGCACATCGCGCCACGCCGACACCAGATCGCTGTAATGCTTGTGCAACGGTTGCCCCGATTGCCCGGTCGTGTTGATGTGTTGCGAGTTGGCGAAATTGCCCAGGTCAATGATCATTCGCATCGAAGTAATGTGCGCCGCGTCGTACGTGCGCCCGCCGATTTTGAACGATGTGGTGAACACCGTGTTGACGCCGCCCGGCGCGGCAACCGGTCCGGCGCTGAACAAGCGATCCAAGGGTGGCACGCTGGAGAGCGGGTGCGCGAACGTTGCCGTGTGCAGGCGGCCCCACTTCCAATCGCCCGGCGCATCCCCAAACTGACTGCCCAGCCAATCCACGCCTTCGGCAAAACTTTTTTGCACGAGGGCATCGCGCCCGGCTTCGTTCCACCACGCGCTCGTCGGCTGATCGAGCAAAGCGAGAACCGCGCGGCGATGGGAATCGCTCGCGCCGCGATACGTGACGTATGCCGCGCCCAGTTTCTCGGCGAACAAATTGGCGAGCAAGCGTTGGTACGTCGCTTCGACAATGGTGCCGCCCACGTTTTCCGTCGTCAGACGACCGTCCCAGTTCTTGACTTGTTCCAGCGCGCGCTGTTGCAAAAATCCTTCGGGCTGGAGGGCGACGATCCAGCGTTGGAGCGTGACGAGCGGAAGCGAGTACACGTCACCTTGGATCGCCTGGATGTCGTCCAGCGATAATTTGTCCTTCGTCTGCAACAAATCCACGATCCGCTGCTGCCGATACGGCGCACCCCAGTCTTGCGTGATCAGATACTTGTACGTGTTCGGCACGATTTGCTGATTGGCGCTGGCGATCATGTGGGTTGGTGGGTTGACGACGAAGGGCAATTCGTCAAACGGAATATAACCCGCCCACTCGTATTCACCCGAACCGGGAACGGGTACCGTGCCGTTCCCTTTGACGCGCAGGGGAATGTTTCCCGGCAATTGATAGCCGATGTTGCCCGCCACGTCCGCGTAAACGAAATTCTGTGCGGGCGCATCCCATAAGCGCAACGCGGTGCGAAACTCGTCCCAGGTTTGCGCGCGGTCGAGCGCGAGCACGGATTCGAACAACCGACTGCGTTCGCGCAACGCCGTCCATTGCAACGCGAGCGGTTGCGTGGCGCTGATCACCGGCGTCATGATCGGACCATGCCGGGTGATTTGCACCTTGAGCGTTTCCGAAACGACGCCCTTGACCTTGATCGGCTCTTCGACAACTTGCAGGTCTTGCCACGTGCCGGCGAATTTATACTGATTGGGATTTTGCGGATTGAGTTCTTCGACGAAAAAATCTTGCACGTCGGGCGCGGCGTTCGTCACGCCCCAAGCGATGCGCTCGTTGCGCCCGATGACGACGCCGGGCACGCCGGGAAACGTGAACCCAGCGACGTTGTACGGGCACGTCGCGCTGACCGGCACGCAATGCAAGCCGACTGCGTACCAAATCGAAGGCATTTGGATTCCCAGATGCGGATCGTTTGCCAGGATGGGTTTGCCGGTCGCCGATTTCGCGCCGTCAATCACCCAGTTGTTCGAGCCGACGCCATCGCCACGCAAGCCGAGCGTCGCGTCAAGTTCGGCAATCGCCGCCAGGTCTACTGCGCCGAGGCGGGGCATTTGGATTTCGGCGGGGGCATTTGGAATTTGCGACCGGTAGGTTTTCGCTTCCGGCGGAATCGTAAAGGGACCCGTCGCCGGATACGGCGGCAACAATTCTTGCGCTTGCGCCGCGCCGAGTTTTTCGATCAACAGTGCGCGCAACAGTTCGGTGTCATAGTTGCCGCCGAGGTTGTACGCCATCACCTTGCCCCACGCGACTGTGTCTACCGGTTCCCAGGGCGCGGGCTTGAAACCCAGGATTGTAAATTCGAGCGGGAGATTGTTGCGGTGCGTGTTGATGAACGCGTTGACGCCGTTGGCGTACATTTGCAACGTGTGTTTGGCGTCGGCGTCCATCGCGGCGATGTCGGCGCGCGCCGACCGCCCTAGCCCTAGCGTTCGCAGAAATCGGTCTTGTTTGATCGTCGCCGCGCCGAAAATATCGGAGAGCGTGCCGTGCCCGATGCGGCGATTGTATTCCATCTGCCACAAGCGATCCTGTGCCTGTACGTAACCCTGCGCGAAAAATAAATCGTTGACGTTCGCCGCGTAGATGTGCGGCACGCCCAGCGGATCGCGCACAATTTCGACGCGCGCGCGCAAGCCCTTAAGGGACAGCGTGCCGCTGATTTGCGGATGGCTGGCGGTGATCGCCCAATACCCGCTGCCCGCCGTGAGCAGTAACACCCCCGCGATAAAAATTCCAATGCCCAGAAAAAGTTTCCTGATGCGTCGCATTTTCGCCTCCATCCGCCGTGAATGAATTTGCGCGGGTTATAGCATAGCGCGCGGCGAGCGTCAAGAGGGGAATGGGTTTGCGGTCAATTGCTTGACGAATTTGATCGGGCGTGGTACCATTCACTTGAAAATGTAAGCTGAATGTTTGTTATCCAAAACCAAGCGGAGAAGCGAGCTATGAATCAGTTTGATTTTGCGATCATTTCTTTTTTGAACGGCTTTGCCGGTGTGTCGCGGGGGTTTGACTATTTGAATTTTTTCGTCGCGGACAATCTGTTTCTCAAAGGCGGCGTGCTGGCGATGTTGTTGTGGTGGTTGTGGTTTGGGAGCGCGTTGCCCAGTGCGCTGGTGCGCGAGCGCATCGTGTTGACGTTGGTCGCGTGTGTGATTGCGATTGCGGTGGCGCGCACACTTGCCGCCGGGTTGCCGTTTCGCGCGCGCCCGGTCAACGAGCCGGCGCTGAATTTCCGCTTTCCCTACGGCATGAGCGCGGCAGGGCTACCACCCTGGAGCGCGTTCCCGAGCGATCACGCTGTTCTGTTCTTTTCACTGGCAACGGGAATTACCTTGATCGAACGCAAACTCGGTGCGGCGGTGTTGGCGTATGTGCTCGGCGTGATTTGCTTTCCGCGAATGTACCTGGGTTTGCACTATCCCACCGACATCATCGCGGGTGCGCTTATCGGCGTTGGCATCACTTTGCTCGTTTTCGCTCGCCCCATTCGCCAGCCGATCACGCGTGTGGCGCTGGCGTGGCAAAATCGGCACGCCGCTAGTTTTTATACCAGTCTGTTTTTCTTGACCTATCAAATCGGTATGATGTTCGAACCCGTGCGCGACATTGGCGGTTTGGCGATTCGCGTTTTGCGCGGGCAGTTGCCTTGACGCAATCCGCAAAAAAAGACCTTCCTGGTGGCTTGAACGCCTGGAAGGTCTTGCTGTTTTACTCGTTGGTTTTGCCGATAGGGGTTGCGTTTGGTTGCGCGTGTTCATGAATCGCAAACAGCGAAATACTGAATGCAATCGCTTGGATCAGCGCGCCGGTATAAAACGGGTATTCGAGATGCACATCATAGACACTTCCCGCCCACAATGGTCCCACCGTGCGCCCCAGACTTTGCGTCGAATTGTTTAGCCCCATCGCCGCGCCTTGCCCCATCGCCGCGCGTTGCGAGATGAGGGCGGAAACACTGGGGCGCAAAAGCGCGTTGCCAAAATTGAACAGCGCGGAAAAAAAGATAAACCATCCGAGATTGTTGATCGCCGCCGAGCCAACAAAGCCCACGGTGCTCACGAGCAAGCCGCCCTGCAAAATTCGCACGTCGCCGAATTTCCGCGCGAGGGGTCCCATCAACACCCCTTGTTGAATCGCGCCTAGCACGCCGAACACGCCGAGCAGGTACCCCACCTGATCGGGTTCCAACGCGTAGCGATCCTTGGCGAACAATCCCAGTACTGCTTCAAAGTTGGCAAGGGCGAATGCAAGCAGGAATGAGGTGAGCATCAAAAAGCCCATCGTGCCGCGAAACACGTCGCGCCACACACGTGGTTGTGTGGGCACCCCGGTGGCGTGATGCCCCGCGCGCTGTTCGGGCGGAAGCGATTCGCCGAGTTTGACATAGGCAAAACTCAGGGCGATAACGGCGAAACCCGCCGCGGCAAAAAAAGGCAACGGCAAGGCGATCTTGCCGAGCGGTCCGCCCAACAGAGGACCAAAGATCATGCCCAACCCCATCGCCGCACCCAACATCCCCATACCTTGGCTACGTTCGTGCTGTGCGGTAGTGTCGCCGATATACGCATACACGGCGGGCAGAGCGGCGGATGAGAGGATGCCGGCTAACGCACGTGCCAGGATCAGTTGCACGATGTCTTGCGCCAAGCCCATAAGCGCAAAAGCAAATGCAAAACCGGTCAAGCCAATGAGTAAAACGGGTTTGCGTCCAACGCGATCTGACCAGCGCCCCCAAACCGGCGCACAGAGAAATTGCATGAACGAATAGATCGCCATCATCAAGCCCAGCTCTTTACCGCTCGCGCCGAAATGCGAAACGTAGAACGGCATAATAGGCAGAACGATGCCGAAACCGAGCATCACGATGAACAGACTGACGAAGAGAATGGGCATGGAAACTTTGGCAGTCATTATTCCCCTAAAAAGAATTTTCGATTTTCGACTGAAGCGTTCGAGTGCGGTTGAACGCAAACGAACAGTGGCAATCGAAAATCGAAAAATGGCAAGTGCCGCATAGGGGATTCGAACCCCTGGTCTCCGCCTTGAGAGGGCGGCGTCCTGGTCCACTAGACGAATGCGGCATTCTGGTTAACGCGCGGCTATTGTATGCGGATTGCAGGCGAGTGTCAAATTGAAATGTAATCCAGACTTGTATGCACATTTTCTCAATGTTGTGAGAAAAATATTGACTCTTTCGTGTTTCTCCCGTATAGTAGTTGCAATCTGTCTTGTCCCCACGCTCGAATCCCGCAGACTTTTTTCCATCATTCAAACCTTATCTCATTGTCAATCAGGAGAACTATATGAGCAAAGTCAGCGAGATCACTCGCGAATCTTGGATTCTTGGCACGTTTCCCGAATGGGGCACGTGGCTCAACGAAGAAATCGAACAAGAAGTCGTCGCCCCCGGCACGTTTGCAATGTGGTGGCTCGGTTGCACCGGCATCTGGGTCAAGTCCGAACACAACACCAATCTGTGCATTGACCTATGGGTCGGCACCGGCAAACGCTCGAAGAAAAATCCGTTGATGGCGGCGCAACATCAAATGCAACGCATGACCGGCTGTAAAAAGTTGCAACTCAATTTGCGCAATGTCCCGTGCGTGATTGATCCGTTTGCGATCAAAAACGTGGACGCGATTCTCGCCACGCACGATCACGGCGATCACATTGATGCGAATGTCGCCGCCGCCGTCCTGCAAAATTGCGATGCGTCCGTGCCGTTCATCGGTCCCGCCGCGTGCGTCGCGTTGTGGACAGGTTGGGGTGTGCCCGCCGAACGTTGCATCACGGTCAAGCCCGGCGATGTCGTCAAAATCAAGGACACGGAAATCGTCGTGCTCGATTCGTTCGACCGCACCGCGCTCATCACCGCGCCGAAAGGCGAGACGCTCGCCGGCAAACTGCCCGGCGATATGGATTGCAAGGCGGTCAACTATTTAATCAAGACGCCGGGCGGCAGTGTGTATCACAGCGGCGATTCGCATTACTCGAATTATTTTGCCAAGCACGGCAACGACCATCACATTGATGTCGCGCTCGGCTCGTTCGGCGAAAATCCACGCGGTGTGACCGACAAGATGACGAGCGTGGATTTACTGCGGATGGCGGAAGCGTTGAACGCCAAGGTCGTCATTCCGATTCATCACGACCTCTGGACAAATTTCCAAGCCGACCCGAATGAAATCCTGGTTTTGTGGAACATGAAAAAGAATCGGTTGCAATATCCATTCAAGCCGTTCATCTGGCAAGTCGGCGGCAAGTTTGTATTCCCATGCGACCAGGACAAGCTCGAGTACCACTATCCGCGCGGCTTTGACGATGTGTTCGAAGGCGAACCTGATCTGCCTTTCAAATCGTTTCTATGAGTTTCAAACTATCCGACTGTTTTGGAAATTGGACGCGGACGAGCGCAGACGCGCGCAGATAAAATCAAAAAAAATCGCGTTAATCTGCGTCCAATTTTGACTCAGTCGAATACAAGTGTCGAGTGGCTCGTATAAATCTCAGTGATTCGAAAAAAAGGAGGGGATCAAATTTCACCAAGCATTTTTTGCGTTGACGATTGACCACCCAATTCTCAAGACTCGATGGAGAGAAAAATGAAAACGATGATTCGATTCTTGCTCGCCGTGATGTTGCTCGGAATGTTGGTCACCGCGTGCGGCGCACCTGCCGAGCCAACCAAAGCGCCGACGAGCGCGCCCGCGCAATCCGCGCAAGCGACCAAAGCGCCTGAACCGACGAAAGCGCCCGCGCCGACCCAGGGCATTGTGGTACCGCCGAACCAAGCGGCGCAACCGACCAAAGCCCCTGAGCCGACCAAAGCCGCCGCGGCAACCCAGCCCGGCGATTCCCCGTACAAGAAATATGCTGGCACGAAACTCGTGGCGTCGTGGCCCTCGCTCGGACCTTATCAGACTGCCGCGAAACTGCTCCCCGAATTCACGAAAGAAACCGGCATCCAGGTCGAAGTGGATTTCACCGATTACACCAAGATCAAGGACAAGCAAATCCTCGAGCTGGCGAAACCGACTGGCGATTACGATGTGCTTGCGTGGACGGTGTATGACAAGAACGAGTTGATTGCCAAGGGCTTGCTCACGCCGCTCTCGCAATTCTTTGCCAACCCCGCGCTCGTTGACCCGAACTATGACGCCGCCGACATTGTCCCCGCCTATATGAATACCGGTGGCGTTGGTGGTGGCACGAAAGGTTATCTTGCTGGACCGACCCAGGGTTTGTTCGGCTTGCCCTACGGCGCGGAGACGAGCATCCTGATCTACCGCAAAGATATTTTCGAGCAATACAAGCTCAAGGTTCCCGAAACGTACGACGAAATGTTGACGACCGCCGATTGGATTTCCAAGAACGTGCCGAACATGAAAGGCATGACGACGCGCGGTCAATCGGGTCATCAAATCACTGCCGCGTGGCTGTTGCACCTGAGTCCGTACGGCGGCACGATTTTCGACACCAAGTGGAACCCGGTGTTCAACGATGCGGCAGGTCTCAAAGCCGCCGAGACGTTGAAGAAAATTATGGACAACTCGCCCGCCGGTGTGAACAACTATGATTTCGGCGCGGCGACGAGCGCGTTCCTGCAAGGGCAATCCGCGATGTACTTGGACTCGCACAAACTCGCGGCGATGACGCGCAACCCGGACACCTCAAAGGTGGACGGCAAAGTGGGTTATGCTCTGCACCCGAAAGACAAGAACAACTTGTCCGAGACGGGCGGACAAGCGATGGGCATCGCATCGAACTCGAAGAAAAAAGAAGCCGCGTTCTTGCTCATCCAATGGCTGACCTCGAAAGCGCAAGACAAAAAAGCCGTGTTGATGGGCGGCGACCCGATTCGCATGTCCACCTTGAAAGACCCGGAACTCGTTGCTAAATTCCCGGAATACCCCATCGTTGCCAAGCAATTGGAAAACGCGAATCCCGACTGGCGTCCGTTGGTCTATGAATGGCAAACGACCTGCGTGCCCATCATCGGCACATCGCTGTCCGAGTATGTGACCGGACAAAAAACGGCAAAGCAAGCGCTCGACGAAGCCGCGACCAAAG
This sequence comes from uncultured Anaerolineales bacterium, assembly GCA_903825565.1. Lineage (GTDB taxonomy): Bacteria > Chloroflexota > Anaerolineae > UBA4142 > UBA4142 > CAIKBD01. Next base: position 9,415 of record CAIKBD010000328.1, read on the forward strand.
TCAAAGACGTGATGAACCGCGCCGGCTATTATTCGTTTGGCGAAGCGACGTACAAAAAATACGCGGGCACGAAACTCGTGGCGTCATGGCCCTCGCTTGGACCTTATCAGACTGCCGCGAAATTGCTCCCTGAATTTACCAAAGAGACCGGCATCCAGGTCGAAGTAGATTTCACCGATTACACCAAAATCAAGGACAAGCAAATCCTCGAACTGGCGAAACCGACTGGCGATTACGATGTGCTCGCGTGGACGGTGTATGACAAGAACGAGTTGATCTCCAAGGGCTTGCTCACGCCACTCTCGCAGTTCTTTGCGAATCCAGCTTTGGTGGATCCGAATTACGATTCCGAAGACATCATCGCCGCGTATCGCAACACGGGTGGCGTCGGCGGTGGCACGAAAGGATACCTTGCTGGTCCGACCCAGGGTTTGTTCGGCTTGCCCTACGGCGCGGAGACAAGCATCCTGATTTACCGCAAAGATATTTTTGAGCAATACAAGTTGAAGGTTCCCGAAACGTACGACGAAATGTTGACGACCGCCGATTGGATTTCCAAGAACGTGCCGAACATGAAAGGCATGACGACGCGCGGTCAATCGGGTCATCAAATCACGGCGGCGTGGCTGTTGCACCTGAGTCCGTATGGCGGCACGATTTTCGACACCAAGTGGAACCCGGTGTTCAACGATGCGGCAGGTCTCAAAGCCGCCGAGACGTTGAAAAAGATTATGGACAACTCGCCCGCCGGTGTGAACAATTACGATTTCGGCGCGGCGACGAGCGCGTTCCTGCAAGGGCAATCCGCGATGTACTTGGACTCGCACAAACTCGCGGCGATGACGCGCAACCCGGACACCTCAAAGGTGGACGGCAAAGTGGGTTATGCTCTGCAC
>CAIKBD010000329.1 GCA_903825565.1 uncultured Anaerolineales bacterium
ACTACGTTTGTGCCAGCGAAACTCGCCGTAAAATTTCCACTGCACGAGCGGCGCATCGCTCGCGCGTTCGCGCACGACCCAATCGGGATGCTCACGATACAAGCGACTGCGATTGCCGACCATGAACGGCGCAATCCACAATCCTGGGACAAAGCCCGCCGCGCGAATGTCGTCGAGCAGAGGTTTCATGCCGCGCGGAAATTGCGGTTTCACGTCGAGCCAGTCGCCCATCTCCGGCGTGAACCCATCGTCAATTTGAAAAATGCACATGGGCAAATTTTCGGCGCGCGCGATTTTTTCGACGCCGCATAAATGGGTCAGGATGTTTTCCTCGTTGATGTAGCCGTAAAGATTATACCACGAGCACCACCCAATCATTGGCTCTGGTTTGCGCGGTGTGACAGGTGCGGCATTCGCGACGATGTGCGCCCACTCGCGTAACGCATTTTCGATTTCGGCGTGTTCAAAAATAACGAGGCGTTCGGATTGTAAGGGCGAAGCATGCTTCGCCCCTACAGCTTTGCAATCCCACACCGTTTGAATCGTCAACGAAGTTGGATGCTGGCGCGTGTCGAACGAGAACGTGTGTTGAAAATGTTCGTGGCGGTCAAAACCCAGGACGACCGAACCCGTGCTATGACGCGGCAACAATTGCGTCATTGCAAATCCGGTTTCAGGGCGCGACTCGTACGCCTCGAAATCGCGCATCGCGTCCGGCTCGACGTAAAAACTGCCGTCCCAACTCGTGTAACCGTTCCGCAAATACGCGCGCAAATTTTCGACGCGCTCAAAACGAATGCCGAACGAATCGAGCGTGAAATTTTCCGGCAAGCCGCGCAACCAGTAACGCAACTCGATGTGCGTGTCGTCGGTTTGCGTGAGCGTGACGCCGAACATGCCCGCAAACATTTTTGGTGCAGTCGCGCGCAGTTCGACGTGTCGCGCATCTGCGCTAACAATTTCGATGTGCGCCTCGTCAAGCACGTTGCCGTTCAACACCGGTTGCAGATGGATGAGCGTGGCAATATCTGATTGAAGGTTAATTATATTTTCAGGCGTGAGAGTTATTTTCATTTGAAAAACAAATCCGCGTTTGTCCGCGTTAATCTGCGTCCAATAAAATTTCCGTGTGGGTCTCTGCCGAGCGCGCGGCGGCAAGCACCAGGTCGAGCGTCCGCGCGCCTTCACGAATCGGTGTGCGCGTGTTGCCGTTCGTGCGAATCGCGTTGACCAGGTCTTGCAGTTGCAACGTGAACGCATCCTGGGTCGCGGCGATGTTCTCGATGCTGGGTGGTTGCGCGTTCGTGCGCGTGAACGTCGCGTTGTTCCAATCGGAAAAATCGGCGACGAGGTTTTGCGCGACGACGTGCCAGCCCTTGAGCCACTTGCCGGGTATCGCGCCGTTTGTCGCATAAATCACGCCGAGCGCGCCGTTCGCAAAACTGCACACGGTCGCGCTGACATCTTCGCTCGTATAATCCGGCACGTCGCGGTGGAACACATTCGTTTGCCGGCTATACACGCTCACCGGCTCGCCGCACAAAAAGCGCATCGTGTCGAACAGATGAATCGCTTGCTCGACCAACTGCCCGCCGGATTTTTCGCGCATGCGCCACCAGGGTGCGTGGAGTGAATTGCAAAAATAACGCGCACTGAACAAACCGAGCGCCCCAGTTTCTTCCGCTTTGAATTTCTGCGTTGCCGCGCCAAAACGATACATGAACCCGACCTGGGTTTTGACGTTCGCGCGTTCGGCGGCGTTCACCATGCGCCACGCAAGTTCGCTCGTCAGCGCAATCGGTTTTTCGATGAGCAAATGTATGCCACGCGCCGCCGCAAGTTCAACCTCATCCGTGTGCGCGAATGGCGGCAAACAAATGATGAGCACATCCAGGTCGGCGCGTTCAATCATCGCGCGATAATCGCTGAACGTCGTCGCGCGATTCGCGGTGTACTGTTCGGCGAATGTGCGCGCGTTCGTCTCGTTCACATCGCAGAACGCGACGAGTTCGATTTCGCTTTTTAAATTGAGCGCGGCTTGCACATGTTTCTGCGCGATGCCACCACAGCCGAGTATTCCAGCGCGTAGAATTTTCATAGATGCGACCAATGACGAACGACGAAGGACGAAGGACGATTTTTTTCGTCTTTGGTCTTTCGTCATTCGTCTAGAATTCAATCACCGCTTGCCCAACCTGTTCCGGTGCGCGGTCAATCGTCTCGAACAATTCTGCCGCGTGGTCAAAGGGCGCGCGGTGCGTGATGAGCGGGCGCAAATTCAAAATACTTTCATTCTGCAAACGAATTGCGGTTTGCCACAAACGCATCTTGTCCCAGCGATATTTTGATTCGGGGTCAACGCCGGAAATTTGCGAGCCGACGATGTTGACGCGGTTGTGATGAAATTCTTCGCCGAGCAAGAGACCATGCGCCTCGCCCTGGAAAAATCCCATCGCCACGACGCGCGCCGAGTACGCGACCGCGCGAATCGCTTCGTTCAACGCGGGCGATGCGCCGGAAACTTCGATGCACACATCCGCGCCGCGTCCATCCGTCAACGTTTTGACGCACTCGGCAATTTTTTCACGCGCGTTCAACACGATGGGCACACCCAGTTGTTGCGCCATCGCCAAACGCGCCTCGTGCAAATCAATGCCGATGACACGTGCGCCGGATTGCCGCGCCGCTTGCGCGACGATTTGCCCCAGCGTGCCGAGTCCAAACACCGCGACCGTATCGCCGATGCGAATGTGCGCGTCGTGCGTGCCGTTGAGCGCGACTGCGCCGATGTGCGAAAAAATTCCAAACACCGGGTCGGCGTCGCGCGGCATTAACCTGGGACGCACGTAATCCAGGTTCGCCACGTGATGCGTGCGATGCCCCCAGGTTCCAAACACGTGCGCGCCTAACGCCACGTCGCGCACGTCTGAACCCAGTTCGATAATTTTGCCGACCTCTTCGTAACCCAGGTTGCAAATCGGATATTCCCAACTGATTTTTTCGCCGGGCACAAACAAACGTTGCGCCTCATCCCAGTGTTTGTGCATGAATGGATTCGTGCCGCGATATTGGGTCATTTCCGTGCCTGCGCTGATGCCGGAAAACAAGGTCTGGATGCGCACCTCGTCCGGCTTGAGCGCGACATCGTCAAATGTTTCGTACGCGAGTTGATGCGGCGCCGAAACCACCAATGCTTTACCCATTCGATTTTCCTTGATTCAAAAATTCGAGCGTCAATGCCGCCGACCAAGAGAACTCGACGGCGCCGCAACCGGTGCCATCGCGCGGGTCAAAGTATTCGCGGAACCCGCTCTGCTCGACGAGCGCGAGCGAATCGCGGCGCAGTTGTTCGGCTTGCGCGCCATAACCGTACCGCAACAAACCTTGCGCGATAATCCAATTGATTTGAATCCACACGGGTCCGCACCAATAGCGGCGCGGCGCGTAACCAGGTTCGTGCTTCGCCGTGCTCGGCAAACTGAAACGCGAGTTATCACTCGGCGCGTACTCGTCGGGATTATCGAAATGTTCGCGCACGAGTCGCGCGGCTTGCGCGGGCGAGGCGAGTCCGGCAAACATCGGCGCGAATGTGTGGCACGCATTCACGCGAATCGGCGCGTGCGCGCGAATGTCGTAATCGAAATACAAGCCGCGCGCATCGTCCCAAAATCGCGCGTCGAAATTTTCGCGCGTGCGCGCGAGCCACGCATCCAATTCCTGGGTTGGCTCGCCAAGTTCGAGCGCGAGCGCGCGCAAATCTTCATCGGCGCGATGCAGAATCGCGCCAAGCATCACGTCCTGAATCACAAACGGCATTTGTTCGAGCAACGTGCGCGGCTCCCAACGCGCGCGACGACCCAGGTCAATCAGATGCACGAAACGTTCATAGTCTGGCGCGAGCGGGCGTTCGTCGGGCGAAACGAATTGCGTGTCGCGGCGTTTGAACGGCGGCAAATCGGTTGGCGTGATGCGGTCGAGCGCGGGCGACCAACGCGGCGAATTGTCTGCACCGGATTCCCAGGGATGAAAAATGCACGGCAAGCCCGTGCCATCCGCGTCGCGCGCGGTGTGTAGCCAACGATGCCAACCCAGGATTTGCGGAAACACCTCACGCACAAATGCGCGCGATTCATCCGAGCGCGTGTACGCGTGAATCATTCGCACCATCGTGGCGATGAGCGGCGGTTGCGTCAAGCCAGAGGATTGAATCGAACCACTGTGTGCGAGATTATCGGTCTGCCAAAATTCCGGCGGAGGAAAATACGCGGACGCGCCAGTTGGATAAATGATGTGCGGGACCATGCCATCGCGCCACTGCGCCGCGAGAAGCGAACGCACTTCGGCGAATGCGCGTGGCAAATCGAAATGCGCCCAGCCCAACGCAATCAATGCCGAATCCCAGTTCCATTGATGCGGATATTGTCCGAGCGATGGCTTGGTGAAATCACCGGCATCGTTGAGCCGCAAAACTTGTTGCGCGCGCGAAATCAAATTATGTTCGTTCAAACTCGACCTCACAACAAGGTTTGCGTGTTCGTCGCCCACGCGCGAATCGCATTCCAATCGCGGCGGTCGTTGCGTGGAAAAATACCCAGGGCGACGGTGACACGCAACAGGAACGTGTCCCAGTTCAACGGCAATTTAGAAAAATCGAGGTGTCCGGCAAACAGACCTTCGCTCACCGGTGTGACCAACTCGCGCACCGGCGCAATCCATTTCGCAACGACGCCGCGATATTGTTCCGTGTTCGACATGGCGAGCGTGATGCACACGGTAAATGTGGCGAACGGTTTGCGACCCAGGTCGGCGCGAAATTTTTCGACGAACCGCATCGCTTCGGGCAACCATTGCGATTTGCGAATCGCGCTTCCCGCAATCACGGCGCGATACGCGGACAGATCTTGCACATTTTGCATCGGCAGAACATCCACGTGCGCGCCGCTCGCGCTCAACGTGTCGCCAATCGCTTGCGCGACCTCCGCCGTCGAACCGGTGCGCGTCGCGTACGTCACCAAAATTTTTTCGTTCATCGAATCGCCTCGCCGCTCGCCGCATCCATCCAGCGAATTTTTTCCGGGTCGAAATGCAACCACACATCCTGGTTTGAGGCGATAGATTGATCGGGTGCGACGCTGACCTTGATCATTTCCGCGCCGACTTGCATCGTCAATAATTTGTGCGAGCCGAGTGGTTCGACGACGAGCACGTGCGCGCTAATCGTGTTGGCTTGTTGCGCCGACGCGAGCGTGAGATTTTCCGGACGAATGCCGAGCAAAATCGGTTGACCGTTGCGCGCGGCGAATGCCGCTTGAAGCGACGATGCCGGCGCGATGTTCGATGCGCCCACGCTCACACTGCCATCGCCGTTGACCGCGCCTTGCAGAAAATTCATCGGCGGCGTGCCGATAAATCCGCCGATAAATTTATTCGCCGGATAATCGTAAATGTTCATCGGCACATCGCACTGCACAATCTTGCCGTCTTGCATCACCGCGATGCGGTCGCCCAAACTCAGTGCTTCGATTTGATCATGCGTGACGTAAATCGTCGTCGCTTTGATTTCCGCGTGCAAACGTTTGAGTTCAGCGCGCATTTGCAAACGCAACAGCGCATCCAGGTTCGAGAGCGGCTCGTCCATCAACAACACGGCGGCTTGCATCACAATCGCGCGCGCGACGGCGACGCGTTGCCGTTGTCCGCCGGACAATTGCGCCGGATAACGTTTGAGATAATCGGTGAGTTGCAACAATTCCGCGCCTTGATGCGTGCGCCGTTTGATTTCTTCGCTCGGCAAATTTTGCATCTTGAGTCCGAACGCGATGTTGTCGAAAACGGTGAGATGCGGAAACACAGCGTAACTCTGAAATACCATTGCGATTTTGCGGTCGCGCGGCGCGAGGTCGGTCACGTCACGCTCACCGATCAACACACGCCCACCATCCACGCGTTCCAAGCCGGCGAGACAACGAAGCAAGGTTGTCTTGCCGCAACCCGATGGTCCGAGCAAAACCATAAACTCGCCATCGTGGATGTCGAGACTCACATCTTTGATGACAGTCGTCTTGCCGAAAATTTTGCGTACAGTTTGAAAATGAATGCCAGCCATTACAACTCCATTTTCGATTTCAGATTTCAGATTTCAGAATTTTAATCTGCAATCTACAATCTGAAATCTGAAATTATCGAGAGATGTTTCCCCACAAATTCAGCAAATACTTGCGGATGAGGAAAATGAAAATCAGCGCGGGGACGATCATGAAAAATCCGCCCGCGTACCGATAGTACAGCGGCGAGTCGTTCAGCGCGGTCAGCACTTGCGCGGGCAAGGTGCGGTTGCGGAGTGTGAGAATCGTCGCGGCGAACACTTCGTTCCACGAAATGACGAACGTGAAAATCGCGGCGGCGACGAGACCCGGGAGCGCGAGCGGCATCACGACGCGCACGAACGCTTGCACGCGATTGCATCCCAGCGTCTGCGCAGCTTCTTCTAAATCGCGCGGCACGCCCACGAAAATGCCGGCGGTGACGATGATGACGAAGGGCAACGCCATCGCAATGTGCACAAGCGCGACGCCCCAAATCGTATCGTATAAATCGATTTGCAAAAAGACAACGGCAAGCGGAATCGCCAGAATCGCCGTCGGAAACATTTTGCTGATGAGCAGTCCGAGCGAGATCGCTTCCTTGCCGCGAAAGCGAAAACGCGCGAGCGCATAACCGCCGGGCGCGCCCAGCAGTAAACTGCCGGCAATCGTCACCAGCGCGACGATGACGCTGTTGCCAACCGAATCGAGCACGCCGCGCGTGTTCATAAAAAACTGCATCGTGTCCGTCGAAAAATCGGTGGGCAAGAGTGGCTTGGGCCATTGAAAGGTCGCTTGGCGCGTACTGAACGCGGCGAGCGCAACGAGATACAACGGTGCGAGCGTCCACAGCGCGAGCAAGATTGCCGCGCCGTATAACGCGATCCGACCCAGGATGTAGCGGGGAGAATAAGAAGATTGCATAATCCTCATTTCAGATTGCAGATTTCAAATTTCAGATTGGAGATTGTGCAATTCAATCTGAAATCCGCAATCAAAAATCCTAAATCAATCGTATCCCGCTTCTGCCGCGCTGGTTTTGAGGAATTTGAAATAGAACCAGGTCGCGGCGACGGTAAAGATCAAAATGAGCACGGCATACGCGGCGGCAACGCCGGGATTGCGATTCGTCACGTACCAATTGTACGATTCGCCTGCCATCACCGGAATCACGCGCCCGGCAAGCGCGAACACAACCGAAAAGGTTTGGAATGCGAAAATCGTGCGGATGATGAGCGCGTTTTGCAAACTGGGTCGCAACAACGGAAGTACAACGAACAAGGTACGCTTGAGTGTGTTCGCGCCGAACACATCGGCGGCTTCGAAATAATCGCGCGGAATCAATTGCAAGCCCGCGAGCAAAATCGTCATCACGATCGCCGTTGCGCGCCAGGACTCGGCAATGACAATCGTGCCGAACATCGCCGGCAAATTTTGATACGACAAAAACAAAAATGGTTTTTCGAGAATGCCGAGTTGATTCAGAATCGAATTGAGGTAACCGCGTTCCGTGAAAATGGCAAGCCACGCAATGCCAGCGGCAAGATCAGAAATCGCGAGGGGAATCGCGTAGATGTAGAGAAAGAAGGTGTGTCCCTTGAAGCGGGTGTGAATGAGCAACGCCATCATGAGTGCGAGCACAACCTGGAGCGGGACGATGAAAATCAAAAGGAGAAACGTAAATTTGAGCGCGTCGCCAAAACTGGTGTCTGCCGCCATCTTTTGAAAATGGGCGAGCGTGAACGAGCCATCCGCCGATTGAAACGCGAGCAGGAACGCTTGAAAAATCGGAATGACAATCAACAAGGTCACGAACAATAACGTGGGCGCGAGCAAACTGTACGGTAAAAGTGATTCGAGTTTCGAGCGCATGAACACCTCGATGTAGGGGCGGGGTTACCCCGCCCCTACGATGAACATAACCTACTTGGCTTGGCACGCGCCGGTGCTAGGCGGATCGGGCGACCAGCAAGGCGCTTTGAGTTCAGTCATCAACGCGTTGAGTTGATTGGCTTGATCGTTCAACACCGTCTTGATGTCTTCACCCTTGATGACGATGCGCGTCAAGGTGTCTTGCATCACCTTGTTGAAATCGCCACCTTTCGCGCCGAGACCAATCGGCAACAAGGCAACCTTGGCATCCGATGCTTTCGATTGCTTGACTACGCCGTCGGCTTCGAGGCGCACGTACTCGGGCAAGTCGGTGGGCAGTGCCGATTCCAACACTGGATAGAAACTCACTTCGCGCAGATAGATCGCTTGAATGTTGGGGCGCGTCAAGTACTCGATCAACGCTTCGGCGCCGGCTTTGTTCGGCGCGCCTTTCGCGATGCCGAGACCAGCGAGCACGCTCATGTAATAGCGGCCCTTGGGCCCGGCGGGCGCGGGTGCGGAAACGAAATCGTTCGGCTTGTTCTTGAATGCGTTGACGACGCGCGCGGTGTGATCAATCGTGACCCAGACTTCTTCAGAAAGGAGCGGGTCTTGCATATTGTTGTAGGTTACGGATTGCGGGTTGGTGTATTCCCAGATCGCTTTGAAATCCGTCCACATCTTGACCGCGTCATCACTGCGATACGTGGTGACCAAACCGCCGGTGTACGACGGATACAAATAACCCTGGGTCAAGCGATGCATCAACCCCGTGGGACCAGCGGGAAAACCGATTTTCTTTTCTTTCGTCGCGGCGGTAATGTTCTTGCCCCACTCGGCGAGTTGTTGGTACGTCAACGAATCAATTTTGGCGTTCGCCGGCAAGTATTGCAACGCTTTTTTGTTCGCGACCATCACGTACGTTGCTTGCATCCAAGGAATGTAATACTGTTTGTCGGTGCCAAGTTTGCCAAGCGTCATGAATTCTTTGACGATAGGGCGGTCGCTCAATTTGGGAACGAGCGGCGTCAAATCTTCGAGCGCGTTTGCGGCGAGCAAGTTGGGGAACGTGCCGTGCAAAACGCCGATCAAGCTCGCGCTGACCTTGCCGGATTTTTGTTCGGCAAGAATGCGATCCACGATCACGCCTTCCGCATCCGAGATGAAATCGGCTTTCGCGGCGGTGAAATCTTTGAGAATCACATTGCGCATCTTTTCTTGTTCTTCAACGGGCGTGTTTTGCGTGGAGACGAACACGAGCGGACCAGCGGCGGCAGGCGCGGTCGTTGGTGCTGGGGCTTTGGTGGGTTCCGGCGCCTTGGTCGGTTCAGGTGCTTTGGTTGCGGCAGGCGCGCTCGTTGCGGGAGCGGGCGCAGTTGTGGGCACAGCGGCTTTGGTGGGTTCAGGCGCCTTGGTCGGAGCCGGCACTGGTGTTGCAGTCGGTGCCGGCACGCACGCCACCAGAATGATGCCAAGCACCAACGCTACGAGCAAAAATTTTTTCATTGGAAACTCCTCCTTAAACTGGATGGTTGAATCGGAGCGTTCATCAGACGCGGATGCCTCGCGATGACGCATCACCTCCTTTTTTCCAAAACGTTTTGGGGAGCGCGCAAAAAAAAATGCAAATGCGTCACCCGCTCGGTCCGCCGGTAGATTCGCGGACGATGAGCACGGGTTGCAGAACCGTTTGCGCGGCGGCGAGTGCATCGCCCGCGATGCGCGCGACGAGCATCTCGACCAAGCGTTGCGCGATGTCGTACACCGGTTGCTTGAGCGTGGTGAGCGGCGGCTGGGTATGTTCGGAATCGTCGGTGCCGTCATACCCGGCAATCGCGATATCGCGCCCGACAGTCAAGCCGCGTTCGCGCGCGGCACGCATCGCGCCGGCGGCGGTCAGATCGTTCGCGCCGATAAGCGCGGTCGGCGGCGTCGGCAGATCGAGTAGTTGCAAGGCGGCTTGATAGCCGCCCGCGCGCGTCAAATCGCCCTCGGCGCACAGCGTCGCATCGAACGCGATGCCCGCCGCGCTTAATCCATTTTGATAGCCGGCGAAGCGGTCGGCTTGGAGCGTTAAATTTGCCGGCGCGCCGATGTAACCGATGCGCCGATGTCCGCGCGCGACCAAGTGTTGCACGAGGAGTTCAAAGCCGGCGCGCGAATCAATTTCGATGTACGGAAACTTGAGCGTCAGGAGCGTATGCCCGTGCGCGACGAAGGGAAATTTATTTTTGACGAGGTAGCGCGCGCGCCAATCGCGCAAACGCATCCGACTGACGACGATGCCATCCACGAGCCGGCTCTGCACCCAGCGCGCGTAAATTTGTTTTTCCGCCGCGCTGTCCGGCGCGGCAGTCGAAACCAGCAGGTCGAAATTGTGTGAGGTCGCGGCGTCGCCCAAGCCGGCGATGAACTCGGAGAAAAAAGGATCGGTGAAATGCGGACCGCTCGCCGGCAAGATGTAGCCGATGACGTCCGCGCGTTGGCGGCGCAGTTGGCGCGCGGCGCGGCTGGGCACATAGCCCATCGTCCGCGCGGCGCGCACGACGCGTTGGCGCGTTTTGGCGGCAACGTCGTCGTAGCCGTCGAGTGCGCGGGAGACGGTTGTAATGGAGAGTTTCAAACGCTTGGCGACATCGCGGATGGTCACGGGTGGCATAGTTTTTCCAAAACGTTTTGGGAACTAGTGCCAATATAAAACATTCTGGGCAAAAAGTCAATACGCGGGAACAACCACGGCTTCTCAAAAGTCGTGCGCGTGTCACTGCGAGCGAAGCGAGAATGCTCACCGACTCGAAAAAATGAGATTTCTCGACGCAAAACCCGCGTCTCGAAACGACAAGTTGGGGTGGTCAAGCGACTTGGCACGCACATCGGTGGGGAATTGGGTTGCTTCAGGGAAAAGACCAACTTAACTGGTTCGTGCAGCAATCGGAATCACTTTGCCGCCGCGATCAACACCAAGCCGGCAACCATCGTCGCCGCGGCGATCACGCGCACCGCGCCGAATTTTTCCCGCAACCACCACCAACCGAGCAACGCGCCGATCACGACGCTCGTCGCGCGCACCGCGCCCACATAACTCGCCGAGGTGAGCGCCATGCCGGTGAGCGCGAGCCAATAACTGCCCACCGTCGTAACACTACCGAGCAAAATCCGCCGCCAATTCATTCGCCACTCGCGCGCCGCGCTCGCGCGTTGCTCGCGCGCCCACACGAACGGCGCGTACCCCACCGCAATGCCGAGATAGACCCAGGCGTTGTACACCTGCGGCGTCGTGTACGCCACGCCGAGTTTATCGAGCGTCGAATAGATCGAAACGCACACGGCAGCTACCAGCGCAAACTGGGTGGGGCGATGGCGCAGCGAACGGAGCGGTTTCCAAAAATCGGCAAGCGTCGGCAGTGACGCGAGGTAAATGCCGAAAATCAACAGCGTGATGCCGGCATACCCCAGGAGCGGCAAACGTTCGGCGAGGAAGAGCGCGCTCCACAACGCGATGAACAGCGGCGGCGCGCCGCGCGCAATCGGATACACTTGCGAGAGATCGCCGTTTGCATACCCGCGCGTGACGAACGCGACGTAGGCGATCTCCATCGCCAAGCTGGGCAGAAAAAAACGCCACGCCTCCAGCGGCATCGCCAGCGACGTTTGCGCGGCGACGAACGGCGCGTACCACGCGGCGCCAATCGTCACACCCCACCACATAAAAGCCGACGAATCGCGCGCGTCCTTCGCCAAAAAATTCCACAGCGCATGCAACAGCGCGGCGACGAGTACAAGCATCAGAGCATCGAACGGCATAATGATCCAGTGGACAGTGAGCAGTGGGCAGTAAACAGTAGAGTTCACTGCCCACTACCCACTACCCACTACCCACTATTTTTCCTCCAACTTGCGTTTGAATACCTTGCCCACAAATGTCTTGGGTAACTGACTCCGAAACTCGATCAGACTCGGCACAGCGGACTCGCTCAAGCGGAACCGGCAAAATTCGATAAACTCTTCGGGCGTTGCCATCTCCCCTTGCTTGAGCACCACATACGCTTTGACGAATTGCGCGCCGCCATCCGGCGGTACGCCCGCCACCGCAGCTTCCAGCACTTTGGGATTTTCGTACAGCACTTCTTCGATGTCGCGCGGGTAAATGTTGAATGCGCCCGCGAGGATCATGTCCTTTTTGCGATCAATGATCTGAAAGTACCCGTCCTCATCCATTCGCGCTAGATCGCCGGTGAATAGCCACTCATCACGCAGAACCTGCGCCGTTTCCTCAGGGCGATTCCAATAGCCGCGCATCACTTGCGGTCCGCGCACGGCGAGCTCACCAATCGTGCCGGGCGGCGCGTCCGCCCGCGTCTCCAGGTCCACAATTTTCGCGTCCGTGTCCGGGAACGGCACGCCAATCGTGCCGGTTTTGCGGGGACCGTAAATCGGATTCGCGTGCGTCACCGGACTCGCCTCGGTCAAGCCGTATCCCTCGACGACTTTGCCGCGCGTCAACTTTTCAAACGCCTCCTGCACTTCGAGCGGCAACGGCGCCGCGCCACTCACACACGCGCGGATGGATTTCAAACCGTACTTGCGGACGTTCGGAAAATTATTGATCGCGACGTACATCGTCGGTACGCCGGGAAACAGCGTGGGGCGATATTGGGCGATCACGTTCAGCACCTCGCGCGTGGAAAAAGTCGGCAAAAGGATCAACGTCGCGGCAATCGCAATCCCCAGGTTCATCCCCGTCGTCATTCCGTACGAATGAGAGAATGGCAACGCGCACAGCGTGCGCTCTTCACCCTCGTCAATATCGGGGATCCAGTGACGCACCTGGGTCGTGTTCGCCACGACATTCGCGTGCGTCAGCATCACGCCTTTCGGCAATTCGGTCGTGCCGCTCGAATACTGGATCAACGCGAGATCCGTCGGCGCAATTTCGACGTTGGGCGCATCGGGCGACGCGTGCGCGAGCAAATCTTGAAACGCGAACGTGCCGTCCGGCATGCCCGCCGCGATGCGATGCCCCTCGCGCCCCTCGCGCACAATCGAAAAAATCGCGCGGCGGAGCGGCGAAAAATATTCCTTGATGTTGGTGATGATCACGCGCTTGAGCGGCGTGCCCGCGCGCACGACCTTGACCAGCGCCTGAAAAATGCTCAGCGCGACAATTGTCTCCGCACCGGCGTCGTTTAATTGATGCGCCAGTTCGTCCGCGTTGAATAGCGGATTGAGACTGACGACGACTGCGCCGGCTTTGAGCGCGCCATAGTACGCCATCACCATTTGCGGCGAGTTGGGCAACAGCAACGCCACGCGGTCGCCTTTTTTCACCCCCAGGTTGATCAGCGCGTTGGCAAACCGGTTCGCCGCGTCGTTGAGTTCGCGGTACGTGAGCGCGTGATCAAAAAAGATGATCGCGCGCTGCTGCGGGTACCGCCGCGCCGCCGTATCGAGAAAACGCGTAAGCGGTTGCGACGGATACGCCAGCGTGTGCGGCACATCGGCTTCGTACTGCTTGAGCCAGGGCCGCCGTCGCATCAGATCGGCTTTTTCGCGCTCCCTCCCCTCGCGCCACGATACCGGCGCATCGCCCAGGAAACGTGTCAGCGCGCGGTTCACCGCGTCGGGGCGTTCGAGCATCACCAAATGCGCCGAGACCGGAATCTTGGCGATCTGCGCGCGCGGGATTAGATCGGGCACGGCATCATACGCCGCTTGCTTGAACACAATGTCGCGGTGACCGATGACGACGAGCGTGGGCGCGGCAACGCGCGAAAAAATTTCGTTGCCGTCAAACTTGGCGAGCGCGTGATGAAACATCGCCTTGAGGACAAATGCCGGCGCGGCGAGTTGCTTGGGAAACAGAGCACGCACCGGTTCGGCAAGAACATCGGGGAGACGAAACGCCAATTTGAGTAACGGCGTCAACACAAAATCTACGGATGTGCTGACGAGCACGAGGCGTTCGACGCGCTCGGGGTGCCGCCGCGCAAACGTTGCCGCAATCGCGCCGCCAAACGAGTGACCGAGCAAAACAAATTTCGGCGGCAGGTGAAGCGCGGCGACGACGCGTTCCAAATCGCCCACAAGTTCATCGAGCGCGTACGTACTCCGCGGGCGATCCGACAAGCCATGCCCGCGCCCGTCGAGCGCGATGACGCGCGCGTGTTCGGCAAACGCGATCAGTTGGTGTTCCCATTGCATCGCGTTGCCGCCAAAGCCATGCACGAACAACAACGTGCGTTCCGCCGGCGAGCGTCCCGCGTCAATGACGCTGAGGCGCACCGCTGGGTTTTCGGCAACCAGAACTTCTTTGCGGTACAGTTCGAGGTCGAGGAGAGGCATTCATCACCCCTTGAAATTTTGGATGGGCAGAATTTGCACTACCCTTCGTTTTCCTTGATCCGTTCAAGCCACCACGCCACGCGCGCCGGAATCCAATCCGCGAGCGCATCCCAGGGCACGAGCATGTTGCGCGTCACGCGCATCTCTTTCGTAAACTGCCACGCCGGTTTAAACGCAAATTGCCTGAGCAATTTCTTCACCCGCGCATCATCCTCCGGCGATTTTGCCAACTTGCCGCGAAAGAGATCGTTCTCCAGCAAGCCGTCCTTGCCGGCATCCAGCCCGGCTTCTTGCTCCGCCCACGCGCGAATTTCTTCAAACGCGGCGACGCTTGCCGCCATCGCGTGTTTCCCCGGTTGCGCCAACAAAATCGGGTGTCTACCGCTGGGATCGAGCACCGGGTTGCCGCTCACTTCCGCTTGCCCGAACATGCCGTGCCAACTTGCCTCGACCGCAACGACTCGCCCCGCCGCGTTGAGAAACACCCAGACATGCTCCAACTCGTACAAATGCCCAATGTCCCAATCCCACCATAAGGCGTACTCAATCGCCCGCGTCGCGGGATACCCTTCGCCGCTCCACGTCACGCGGCGCTTGAAGGAGGGCGACCCGTCCTCGTGCTCGAAGATCGTGTACCCCGCCGCCGTCAACAAAAACGGTTCCTTTTCATCCGCCATAATAATCGGCGCGTAACGCTCGGCTAGATCAAGCGCATTCTTGTCTTGGGTAACTCCTGGCAATTTACTCGCGTCCATCTTCTCTCCGCCAAAATATTTTCCCGATCAAACTGCGACCGGTTTGCTCACACATCGCTCGTCACGCGCCACCCATCGCCGGCGACGCGCACACAATTGCGCCCGGCTTGCTTGGCGCGATACAGGGCTTCGTCCGCGCGTTTGAGCCAAAGATGCGTGGCTTTTGGCTCGTGCGCTTCGAGCGCGGCAACGCCGACGCTGATTGTGACAACTCCGGGCGGCGTTTTTGATTCGTGCCGCAACGCGAGCGCTTGCACCGCTTTACGCAACCGCTCGGCGGCAATTGCCGCTGTCGCCGTAGTTTGTTCCGGCAATACAATCACAAACTCTTCGCCGCCGAAGCGGTACGCCATATCCCCATCACGACAATTTTTGAGAATCGCTTGCGCGATAGTACGCAACGCTTCATCGCCAGCCAAGTGACCATAAAAATCGTTGTACGATTTGAAATTGTCCAAATCGCACATCATCGCGCAGTAGCGTTTCCCGTACCGCTCAGCGGTGCCGGCAACTACCGTCAAATCTTCCATCAAGCGCAAGCGATTGCCCAGATGGGTTAGCGGATCGCGGCGACCTTGCTCGAACAATTCTTGGTTGAGACGTTCGAGTTCGCGCTTTTGCTGTTCCAGTTCTTGATGCAACGCGGTGATGCGCGCCGCGACTAACAGCCGCACGCGCAACTCGTCGGGGTCGAACGGCTTGGTCAGATAATCGTCCGCGCCGGCTTGGATCCCGGCAAACAGTTGCTCTTTTTCGCCGAGCGCGGTCAGAAAGATAAAATACGTATAGCCGCTCCCCGGCGATTCGCGCACACGCCGGCAAAGTTCCAGCCCGTCCAAGCCGGGCATGATGCGATCACTGATAATAACTTGGACATTCGCGTTTTGATAAATGTCCCACGCTTCCGAACCATCCTCGGCGACCAAACACTCGTGCCCGAACTTTTCGACTGCCAACTTCAAAATCAGTCGCGGCACCGCATCGTCTTCCGCGATTAAAACTCGCATCGTTTCCCCCCGCAATAACTGCGCGCGTCACTTGACGTTCGATTTTTCGGCGAGTAGCGCCGCGCGTGCGCGCTCAAACTCGGCATCCAGTTGCGCCAGTAAATCCGTTCTGCCAGTCACATCCCCGGCTTTGCCTTGCGCCTCAAGTTGCGCGCACACATCCGCCAGCTTGCGCGCGCCGACGCTCGCGCTACTGCCCTTTAAGCCGTGCGCCGCTTTCATCATCCGCGCCGCGTCGTTTCGTTCGACCCAGTCGCGCAGGGCTTGAATTTTGCCCGGCGTCTCGCTCAAAAACAGATCGATCAACGAAGCGACAATATCCGGCGCATTGGGCGGTTGCAATTTACGCAACGCCGCCAACACCGCGCGATCCAATATCGCATCGTCCTTGACCTGGAACGGCGCATCGCCGGTGGCGGTCACAGGCATCGCCGCCGCACGCGCGGCGACCCGCGGGACCCAACGGCGCAGCGTATCAAACAGCGTGGCAGGTGTGATCGGCTTGGCGACATAATCATCCATCCCCGCGGCAATACACTTGTCGCGTTCGCCGCGCAAGGCGTGCGCGGTCAGCGCAATGATCGGTGTATGTCGCGCAAAACCTTCGCGCTGGCGAATTTCTGCCGTCGCCTCAAAACCATCCATCTCCGGCATTTGGCAATCCATCAACACGACATCGTACGGCGCACGCACCAGCGCATCTACCGCCTCGCGCCCGTTCGCTACGGTGTCCACCAGGTACCCGCGCGCTTGCAACATGAACATCGCCACTTGTTGATTTACCGCATTGTCCTCGGCGAGCAACAAACGCACGTTCCGCCCTTCCGTTTTTTGATCAAGCGCCGATGCCGAACCCGCAGCTGCGACCGGCGCGGCGGAAATACCCAGCGTGGTGATCAAACAGTTGTACAGATCGGATTGACGGATCGGCTTGACGAGCGACGCATCAAGCCCCAGGTTTCGCACCACCTGCTCGCCGCCGATGCGCCCGACCGACGTGAGCAAGATCAATTTCACAGCGGCGAGTTGCGGTTCCGCGCGAATCGCGCTCGTCAGTTGGATACCGTCCATCTCCGGCATTTCCATGTCGAGCAACGCCACGCTAAACGGCTCGTCCGCCGCCGCCGCGCGCAGTTTTTCCAATGCCACGCGCGCGCCCGCCGCGCTTTGCGGCAACATGCCCCACGCGATCACTTGATGGTGCAACACGGCGCGATTTGTCGCATTGTCGTCCACGATCAAAACTCGCACGCCCTTGAGACTCGCCGCGACGACGATTTTTTTCAACGCTTCTGGCGATCCCAGGTTCATCCGCACGGTAAACCAAAACGCGCTCCCTTCGCCGGGCACGCTGTCAATCGCAATCTGCCCGCCCATCATTTCGACGAGCCGCCGCGAGATCACCAAGCCCAAACCGGTGCCGCCGTACTTGCGCGTGGTCGAAGCATCCGCCTGCGAAAACGGCTTGAACAAACGCGCTTGCTGTTCCGGCGTAACGCCGATCCCGGTATCGCGCACCGCGCACCGCAATGTCACGCTGTCGCCGTGCGCCTCTACGACTTGGACACGCAACGCAATTTCGCCGCGCTCGGTAAACTTGAGCGCATTGCCGACGAGATTCGTCAACACCTGCCCCAACCGAAACGGATCGCCGCACAAGACTTCGGGCACGTCCGGGTCTACCGCCGTGATCAGTTCCAGCCCTTTGTGGTACGCACGCTCGGCGAACAGCGCGCCGATATTGTCAACCACTTGGCGCAAATCGAAATCGGTCGTCTCCAAATCCATTTTGCCGGCTTCGATCTTGGAAAAGTCCAAAATGTCGTTGATGATCGTGAGCAAGTTTTCGCCGGAGAAGCGGATCGTTTCCGCGAATTGGCGTTGCTGTGGCGTGAGCGGCGTGTCGAGCAACAAACCGGTCATGCCGATCACGCCGTTGAGCGGTGTGCGAATTTCGTGGCTCATCGCCGCGAGAAACGCGGACTTGGCTTTGTCGGCGGCTTCGGCTTCTTCGCGCGCCCGCACCAATTCGGAAATATCGTGGTACATTCCCAGCACGCCCAAGCGTCTGCCTTCGACAAAAACCGGGATGCCCAAAATTTCGACATCCACCAGCGAACCGTCGCGCCGTTTACGTTTGCCGATACCGCGCACCGTTTCGCCATGCAGGGCTTGCTGGGTGTAGGCGACGGCTTGCTCGCGCCCAGCCGTCGGCGACAGCAACGCATCCAAATCTTTGCCGACCACCTCGGCGCACGCATAGCCGAATAATTTTTCGAACGTCGGATTGCACAACGTGATGCGCTGTTCGAGATCGAGCAAGACGATGGCAACCGGATTGTTTTGCACAAGCGACTCGAAAAATTCTTTTTGCCGCGCCAGTTCGGCTTCGCCCTGCTTGCGTTCGGTAATGTCTGTGTGCGAACCTGCCATCCGCACCGGCTTGCCGGTCGCGTCGCGCAACACGCGCCCGCGCGAAAGAATCCAGCGCGGCGCGCCGTCCTTGTGCAGCATCCGCATTTCGAGCTGATAGCCCGGCAGTGTGCCCGCCAGATAATCGGTGACGGCTTGCTCGACCCGCGGCAAATCGTCGGGGTGCACGAGCGACCGGAACACGTCGTAGGATCCCTCAATTTCGTGATCGGCGTATCCCAGCATCTGCTTCCAACGCGCCGAAAAGTATTGCGCGCCCGTCGCAATGTTCCAGTCCCACACACCGTCGTTCGCGCCGTCCACTGCCAGCGCAAAGCGTTCGCGGCTCTCGCGCAACTCGGTCTCGATATCTTGCCGTCGCGCAATGTCCGCCTGCAACTGCTGATTCAACTGGGCAAGTTCCGCCGTACGTTCGACGACGCGTTGTTCCAACTCTTGCGCGGTGCGATTGGCGCGATCCTGTTGCTTGCCGGCAATGTACGAAACGAAACCCAACACCACCGGCGTAGTATCCATCACCCACAACAGTGGCTCGGCAAGATGCGCGTGCAACAAATTTTCCCAGGTCAGCGGCAAACCATGCCACCACACTTCGCTCGCCGTCGCCACAATTGGCAAACCTATGCCAAACACAATTCCAATGAAAGCATAGCGCACGGCATACGTAAGTTTCGAAATCCCCCCGCGCATATTTCCTTCCTCGCGCCCACAAACACCGATGACTATATTTCGCGCTTGGCGCTTTCCGCTTTCTCCGTTTTAGGTGGCGACGTCTCGATGCGCCGCGCGCTGATTAATCCCCAATCGTCCTTGTAGTTCGTCACTTCGGAAAAGCCAACCGCTTCCAACATCCCGCGATATTCGGTGAACGAATAAATATCGCCGTCGAGACTAAAAAGCAACATCTCGATCCCAGCCATCGGCACGGCGCTGGGTCCCTTGTGATCTTCATCCGCCACCGGCGTAGCGATGACAATCCGCCCGTTCGGCGTGAGCGCCTCGTACGCGCGGCGAAACATGCCCACGTTTTGTTCGGGGCTTGCGTAGCCCGTCACGTTGCCGAACAAAACCAGATCGAACGCGCTCGGCTTGACTTCGAGGTTGAGCGCATCGCCGACGACGAAATTCGTTTGTGCCGCAACCCCTGCCGCCTCCGCGATCTGCTTGGCATAACCCAGGATCATCGCGCGATCCAACGCAGTCACGCGCACACTGGGATGCCGTTTCGCCAACGCGAAACCCAAGATGCCCGCGCCGCAACCCACATCCAAAACGCGCAACCCTTTGGCGTTTTCCGGCGTGACGCCGAGTTTGTCCCACAAGGCGTTGGCAACGTCCAACTGTTTTTGCCAATCCACCAAACTCGCCGCCGCCGCGCCCGCCCAGATCAATTCGAATGTCTCGCCCAGCGCCGCCGGCGAAAGCGTTTTGCCGGTGCGAATGATCTTGCTCAATTGACCGCGCGCATCCCACGCCAGATCGCCTACGAGCGCGTCGCCAAAATACGCGGGCTTGCCTTTCACGAGGTACGCTTCCGCCGTCGGCGCAAGTTTGTACTCGGTGTGCTGCTTGTGCAACATGCCGATAAACCCCAGCGCGTCGAGCAGAATCCGCACACCCCGCTCGGTTACGCCGCCGACGCGCGCCAACGCGGGCACCGTGCGATGTCCCTCCGCAATGCGCGTGAAAATTTCCAATTCGATAGCGGCTTTCAAAACAGCGGCGCGATACAACCCGAACGAAATATCATCCAGAACATCCCGATTCGGCGTGTCGTCAACGCGTGTGGCTCGGCGTGGCATGGGCAACTCCTGAAAAGTAAACTGAGGAACGGGTGGCGCGTATTGCGTATTGCGTATTGCGTGTTGCGTGTTGCGTATTTTCGACGCGGGATTATTTGCCGGCGAAATTCGGCGCGCGCTTTTCAATGAACGCGCGCACGCCTTCACGGTGATCCGCTGTGTGTCCGGCAATCTCTTGCAAATACGCTTCGTACTCGAGCGCATCCTCCAAGTTCGCCGTGAGTCCACGATTGAACGCGCGTTTGGTCAAACCGATGGCACGCGTTGGCGCGCGCGCCAGTTGCGCGGCGACCGCCTGGGTTTGCGGCAACAGTTCTTCCGCCGCACACACGCGCGTCACCAAACCGCACTGCAACGCCGTCGCCGCATCCAGCGCTTGATTCGTGATCGCCATGTCGAGCGCGCGGCCAAAACCGATCAGGCGCGGCAACAAAAAACTCGTCGCCGAATCCGGTGCGAGCGCAATGCCGACGAACGCCATCCGAAATTTTGCGCTTTCCGCCGCGTAGCGCAGATCGCACGCGCACGCGATGCCCAGCCCCGCGCCCGCCGCCGCGCCGTTAATCGCCGCGAGCGCCGGTTTTTCGAGTGCACGAATTTTGGCGACAATGGGATTGTACGTTTTCTGCAAATGCTCACGAAAGGAGATGCCCGCCGGCGTTTGCGCTCGCTCGATCAACGCACCCAAATCTTGCCCCGCGCAAAAATGCTTGCCCGCGCCGGTCAACACCAGCGCGCGCACCTGCGCGTCGCGTTCAATCGTCTTGAGCGCGTCGAGCAATTCCGCGACCATCGTCTCGTCGAACGCGTTGCTCTTGTCCGGGCGATTCAGCGTGATCGTCGCCACGCCGGCGGTCTGATCGTACAACAAAGTCGAGTACGCCATTGTGCCTCCACGTTTGAGATAAACTTTACAGCGTGACCCACTCGCGCGCGGCAGACGCGCGCCGGATCGCATCAATCACGCGCAACACCGCAACACCCGCTGAAAAATCCGGCACGGCGCGCGCATCGGGAACGTTCTTGATCCGGGCGATCAATCGCTCGCCCAACTTTGCCATGCTCCACAGCAACGGATCGGTGGGGTTATCGTTCAATTCCAGCCGCTTGGGGATCGGCAGGATCGTCATCTCGCGATCCACATCGCGCATGCCGAGCAAACCGCCGCTTTGCACGACGAGCGAGCCGCGCGAACCAACCGCGCTGATCGTCCAGCCCGGATCGTGGCGCGCGCCGGACACAACGTTGAGCAACGCTTCGCCGCCGCGCGCAAATTGCAACACGCACCAAAACGCGTCGTCCGCCGTCACCGCGCGCTTGACCGGCGGTTCGGATTTTTCGGGATGCGTGGGCGGCAACAGCACGACCGGAAAATGGGTGCGCCGCGTTGCCATCACCGCACGCACATCCCCAAACCACCACAGCAAAATGTCGAGAAAATGCGCGCCCATTTCCAGCAACACCCCGCCGCCGCGTGCATCGTCCGCCGCCCAATCGCCGCGCACACCCCAGGGTTGTTCGAGCGTGAGCGTCACATCAACGCGATGCAGTTGACCCAGGTACTCTTCGGCGATCAGTTCCTGGCAATATGCCAACGCGGGCAAAAAGCGCATTTCGAAATCTACCGCGTGTACGATGCCGCGCGCCTCTGCCGCGGCACACAACGCACGCGCCTCCGCCACGTTTAGCGCAAGCGGCTTTTCGACGAGGAGATGTTTGCCGGCGCGGATCGCTTCCGTCGCCATCGCGGAATGCGAATCGGGCGGCGTCGCCACGCTGACGAGATCGATCTCCGGGCTGGCGATCAGCGCGCGATAATCCGCAAAGGTCTGCGCGATCTTGTGCCGCTTGGCGATCTCGCTCGCACGCGCGCCGTCGGCATCGCACACGGCGGCAACCGTCGCGCCGCGCACACGGCGGAACGCTTCGATTTGCAGTTCGCCCCAGCCCAAGCCAACGATGCCAACGCGGATCGGTTTCATCAATCCAACTCCAGCGGTTTGGCGTCGTCGCTACCAGGGTTGCCGAGCAATTGACGCACC
>CAIKBD010000330.1 GCA_903825565.1 uncultured Anaerolineales bacterium
CCAGATCAGATTACGCCCGACGAAATAACTTGCCAGCGCGCCGCCGCCGGTCGCGCTGACCATGTGGTACACAATCGCGTTCGGCGCGTAAACGATTTCATAGCCGGCAAGCCGCGCGCGCCAATTCAAATCCACGTCCTCGCAATACGTTCCCAGGTCTTGATCGAACGCGCCGATTTCGGCGAGCATCGTTTGGCGGTACGCCACCGCGCCGCCGCACCCGCCGAACACGCCGCGCGCGTCGTCGTACTGCCCGCGATCCGGTTCCCACACGCCGCGATTGCCGGGGATGCCATCCACGCGCATAAAATCGCCCGCGCTGTGCAAGTGATCGCGCCGGTCAAACAATTTCAATTTGCACGCCACCATCCCCGCGCGGGGATGCGCGGCGAGCGTGCGCGCAATTTCTTCGAGCCAGTGCGCGTCCGCTTCCGTGTCGTTGTTGAGCAGGACGACCGCTTCCGCGTCGCGGTACGCGGCGCGAATGCCGGCGTTGACCGCGTGCGCAAAGCCGCGATTTTGCTCCAGCGCGATCACGCGGATTTCGGGATAGTTGTTTGCGATGAACGCGCACGACGCGTCGGTGGAGGCGTCGTCCACGACGAGCGTTTCAAAATTGCGAAAGGTTTGCGCGCGCAACGCGTCCAAGCACGTGGGGAGCAAACGGAGTCCGTTCCAATTGGGAATTACAACCGAAAGCATTTTTTGATTTCCGATTGGGGATCAAGTCAGCGCGGTAAAATATTCGTCGAGTGCCTCTTCCCAGTTGCGCAGTTTGATGCCGAGCGTGTGAGCGGCGACGAAATTGGCGAGTGCGCCGTTGCGCGGCGGCGTGGACGCGCGTTTGAACTCGGCGAGTTTGGCGCGCGCCAGCGAAATGTGGCGCAAGCCGGCGAGTTGCAAAATGCGCGCCGCCCAATCGTAGCGCGACGCCACGCCTTCGCCGACGAGATGGTAGATGCCGAAATGATCTGTCTCGATCAATTCGCCAATCGCGCGCGCGAGGTCGGGCACATAGGTCGGGTTGCCGATTTCGTCGTCCACGTATGCGAGCGCGCTCTGTTCCTTCGCGCGGGCGATGACGCGCGTGATGAAATTTTGTCTGCCCGCCGCGTAGAGCCACGCCGTCCGCACGATGTAAAACCGTTTGAGCAACATTTGTACGTATTTTTCGCCGGCAAGTTTCGACGCGCCGTACGGATTGATCGCGTGTGGCGTATCCCACTCGAAATATGGCGCGTCCTTCGTTCCGTCAAAAACTTCGTTCGTGCTGATGTACAACAGCCCGGCGTTGGCGCGTTGCGCGGCAAGCGCGGCGTTGTGCGTGCCAAGCGCGTTCGCGCGGAACGCGGCTTGCGGGTCGCGCGCGCACCCGTCCACGTCGGTCATTGCCGCGCAATGGATGAGCAGATCGGGCGAGTGGCTCGCCACGCGATCAATTTCGGCGCGCCGGGTAATGTCACATTCCGGCAAATCGAGCACGAGCACATCGTGCTGATCGCCCAAAACGCGCGCCAGTTCGCGCCCCAATTGCCCGCGCCCGCCCAGAATGATGATTCGCATACCTGACCTCGTTGGCTGAAAATCGTTGCCGTGATTATACCCGGTTTCGCCCAGAGCGCGAAATTGCCGAATCGTTTTTCCTTGACGCTGACAGGGGCGTGGTGTATAATCCGTTCAAACAGAGCAAGCGGCGGTTGGCTCACGTGCGGCTGGTGTCTGTTTACAAAATAGCGCGATTTGCGAGGAAGGGTATGGCAGAAGAAAAAAAACCAAATTCGTTGAGCGCACGCATCCGCGGCGTGTTGCAGGGACCCGTGCTGATCGGCGTGGTCGCGGCAGGGATTGCCATCGCCCTGTCCGTGTTTGGCATGGTGCGCAACCCAGAAGCAACCCCGCTGAATGTGCGCTCGTTGTTGCTGGTCGTCGTGCTCGCAGGCGGAAGTTGGGGGCTAATTGCCTGGGCAATTGCGACAGCGGCAGTCGAAGCAGGCAAAGATTAAACAGAGTCCAAGCGACAAGTAGACCGAACTTTGCAACAGGTCTACTTGTTTGCTAATCAACAGATTTTGAAACCGGAGGCAAAGATGCAAGCAGTCGTCATGGCAGGTGGTGAAGGTTCGCGACTCCGTCCATTGACTTTGAATCGCCCCAAGCCAATGGTGCCCATTGCGAACCGGTACGTGATGGGGCACATCATCGAATTGCTCAAGCGTCACAACATCAACGATATTGTGGCGACGCTCCAGTATCGTTCCGATGACATTCAGCGGTATTTCGGCGACGGGTCGCAAATCGGCGCGACGCTGAATTATTCCGTCGAGCCACAACCGCTGGGCACTGCCGGCTCGGTCAAATTTGCCAGCAAGTTTTTGGCAACCGACGAGCCGTTCATCATCATCAGCGGCGATGCGTTGACCGATTTCAATCTCAGCGAGATCGTCGCGTTTCACAAAAAAGTCGGCGCGGCGGTAACGATCACCCTGTATCGCGTGCCGAACCCGCTCGAGTACGGCGTGATCATTGTAGACGCACAAGGACGAATCGAACGTTTCCTCGAAAAACCCTCGTGGGGTGAAGTGATTTCGGACACGGTCAACACCGGCATTTACGTCATTTCGCCGGAAGTGTTGGCTGACATTGATCCCGATGTGTCCTTCGATTTCAGCAAGGATTTATTTCCCCGTTTGATGAAAAAAGGCGCGCCGCTGTACGGCTACATTGCGAATGGGTATTGGTGCGATGTCGGCAACATGCAGGAATACATGCGCGCGACCGGCGATTTGCTGACCGGCAAAGTGAATGCCGGCGAAATCGGCAAGAACATTGGCGGCAATATTTACGTCGGCGACGATGTCGAAATCGCGCCGGACGCGCAACTGTTTGGACCCATCTATTTAGGCGACGGTGTCAAGATTAAAGGCGGCGTCGTCATTCACGGGCCCACCGTTATTCGTCCGTTCACCATCGTGGACAATCGCGCGCACATTGATCGCAGTATCATCTGGCGCAACGCGTACATCGGCGAAGGCGCGGAATTGCGCGGCGCGATCATCGGACGCCGGTGCGCGCTCAAATCGCGCTCCGTCATATTCGAGGGCGCGGTGCTCGGCGACGAATGCACCATCGGCGACAACGCCGTGATTCACCCGAACGTGAAAATTTGGCCCCAGAAAGAAGTTGAAGCCGGCGCAACGGTCAAGTCCTCACTGATTTGGGGTGCGCAAGCGCGGCGCGCGTTGTTTGGGCGGTACGGGGTAACCGGCTTGGTCAACATTGATCTCACGCCGGAATATGCCGCGCGTTTGTCCGCCGCGTTTGGCGCGACGTTGCCGCGCGGCTCCTCTGTGACGATCAACCGCGATTTGCATCGCGCCTCGCGCATGATCAAACGCGCGATGGTCAGCGGCTTTCCCTCCGCCGGCGTCACCGTCCAAGATGTGGATTTTGTGCCGGTGCCAGTCGCGCGCTATTACACTTCGGTCAGCGGCGCGGCGGGCGGCGCGCACGTGCGGCTGTCGCCGTACGATCAACGCGTCGTAGATATTCGCTTGTTCGACAAGCACGGGCACAATCTCAGCAAAGCGACCGAGCGTAGCATCGAAAATGTTTTCTTCCGCGAAGATTTCCGGCGCGTCTCATTCGACACGCTGGGCAAGATCGAAGAGGTGGGCAATCAAACTTCGCATCGGTACACGGAAGATTTTCTCAAGGCGCTCAAAGTAGACACCATCCGCGCGCGCCGCTTTCATCTCGTCGTGGATTACGCGAACGCGCCCTCCGCGCTTGTCTTGCCGGAAATTTTTAACCAACTCGGGTGTACCGTCGTCGCGCTGAACGAACGCCTCGACGAAACGAAAATGGCGGTGGCGACCGACGCGTTCCAACGCGGGATCGAACAGCTCGCGGCAATCACCGCGGCGGTCAAAGCCGACCTGGGTTTACGAATTGATGTGGCGGGCGAACGCGTGTGGTTTGTCAACTCGCGCGGCGAAAAATTGCACGGCTCTGCCGTTGCCGCCGCATTCGCGGAACTCGTTCTGCGTGCGTCGGACCGCACCCAGCCGCGCGCGATTGCCGTGATGGCGCATCAACCGCTCCTGTTCGACGAAATTGCCAAGCGGCATGGCGCGCAAGTTTTCCACACCAAGATCGAACCGCAAGATTTGATGACGGTCGCCGCCAAAAAACCGGAAGTGATTCTCGCGGCGAGTGGCGCGGGCGAGTTCATCGTGCCGGCATTTCATCGTTTGGTGGATGCCATGTTCCCGATTGCCAAAATGCTCGAGTATCTCGCCACGCAGAACACAAATCTCGCCGACGTGATCGCGGAACTGCCGCCGTTCTTTACGGCGAGCAAACGCGTGCCGTGCCCCTGGGAACAAAAGGGCACGGTAATGCGCCTGCTCAACGAGCAATACAAGGATCGCATCGCCGAACAAGTGGACGGCGTTAAAATTCGGTTGGATGATCGTGAATGGGTTTTGATCGTGCCGGAAGCGGACGAACCGATCTTTACGGTTTACGCCGAAGGCGTTTCCGCTGAAAACGCCACAAAATTGGTTGACCACTATGGTCGTGTGATTGACGGCTTGCGGGCGTAATCCGACTCGGCACGAACCTGGTCGAGGCGAAGCGTTTTGCTGAAGCAAGCGAGATGCTTCGCCTCTCCAATTCAGGGAAAATGCATCCGACGTTTGATTTGTTTTTTTTCGATGTGCCGCTCTATACCGCCCTAGTTGTCCTTGGTGCGGTGAGCGGTTTGATTGTCACCTTTGCCTTTTTGCGAACGCGTGCGCGCCGCGCCGCGCGCGTAACGATTTTTCTGGATGGCGCGTTGATCGTGCTCGCCGCCGGTTGGATCGGCGCGCGCGCGTATCACGTCGCGCTTCACTGGGATTACTATGTGACGCGCCCGGACGAGATCGCGCAGATCGGCTTGGGCGGCTTGGCGATGCGCGGCGCATTCCTCACCGGGCTAGCTGCGCTGGCGTTCTATGCGCGCGTGCGCGGTTTGCTTTTCGCGCGGCTCGCGGATGCCGGCGCGTTGGGTTTGTGCGTAGGGCAAGCCATCGGCTGGGCGGGCGCGTTGAGCTGGGGCGCAAATTACGGCGTGATCAGCGACAGCCCCATCGCGCTTGATTTGCCGGATGCGTATGGCTTGATCGCGCCGCGCTTTCCGTTGCAGTATTTCGAGATCGGATTATTTGTGTGCTTGTTCGTCGGCTTGGTTGTATTGGCGGGCTATCACCCGCCCGCCGGAACTTTGTTTCTCGCGTACTGGGGCGTGAGCGCGGCGGCGCAATGCGCGCTCGGCGCGTTGCGCGGCGACGAAACCCTGCTTGTTCTCGGTTGGCGGTTCGATCAAATCGTGGATGCGTTGTTCACCGCCGTCGTTGGCGGCATTGTCATCGCCCGTTCCGCGCGCAGTAGAACGGATGTAGCAATTTGACCCCATTTCGTGTGGGAAATTTTGGGATAAATTAGATATGTCAGATTATGTAGACAGTCATCAAATCAAAATGTCCGACCTCGGAGCGGTGCAATGGGTCGCCACGCTCGCCGCTCTGCAAACGGCACACGCCACGCTGACTGCCGCGCCACAGGTTGCGGTGGACACCGAGTCGGACAGTTTGTACTCCTACTTTGAAAAAGTTTGTCTCTTGCAATTCTCCACGCCGGCAACCGACCTCGTGGTGGATCCGCTTGCCTTCGCCGACACGCAAGCCATCGCCACACTTGCGCCGCTGTTCGCCGCGCCGCACATTGAAAAAGTGTTTCACGCCGCCGAGTACGACATTCTGTGCTTGAAGCGCGATTACCAATTCGAGTTCGTCGCTATTTTCGACACGATGATCGCCGCGCGCATCCTGGGTTGGAAAAACGTGGGGCTGGGCGCGATCTTGCAAGAACACTTTGGCGTCACACTGAACAAGAAAATGCAACGCGCCGATTGGGGGCATCGCCCGTTGACGGCCGAGCACATTGCGTATGCGCGCGAGGACACGCACTATTTGTTGCGCCTGCGCGACCTGCAATTGGCGGAGTTGGAGCGCACGCAACGGCTCGCCGAAGCGCGCGAAGAGTTTGAGCGGCTGACGCGTGTGACGCCCACGCCGCGCCGCTTCGACCCGGACGCGTACTGGAATTTGAACGGCGCGCGCGATCTTGACGCCGCGCAACTCGGCGCGTTGCGGGAACTGTTTCGTTGGCGCGACGCCCAAGCGCGCAAACAAGATCGACCCCCGTTCAAAATTTTGTCGGACGCGGTGCTCGTGCATCTGGCAGATGCCAAACCCGCCACCCTGCGCGCGCTGGCGCAGGTTCACGGCGTCTCGGAATTTATCTTGCAACGCTACGGACGCGCGCTGGTGGAAAATGTGGCACGCGGACTGTCCGCGCCGCAAACCGAAACGCCGCGCCCGCACATGCGCGGCGAGCCGTTGCTCGACAATGTGGCGCGCAATCGGCTGGCGACATTGAAGGCATGGCGCAAGCAACGTGCGGAACTGCGCGGGGTCGAGCCAGACGTGATCGTATCGAACGATGTGCTGTTTGCCATCGCGCGCAAAAATCCGCGCACGCTCGATGCGTTGCGCGAAGCGGCGAACCTGGGCGCGTGGAAAACGCGCGAGTATAGCGAAGAGTTGTTCGACGCGTTGCACGGTAAACCGCGCGGGTAACGCCCGCAAAAAAACGCCGGCGGTGAATCTGGGAGTTCACTGCCGGCGTTTTGCTTGGCGCGAGCTTTTACTTGCCGATGTGCATCGGCATAATCACGTGCACGAAATCATCGCGCCCGACAATCTTGACGACGCCCGGGCTCGAAGACCCGGTCGTTTCGAGCGCGACTTGCGACGCGCGCACCACGTTCAACACATCGGCGAGATAGCGCGCGTTGAACGCGATTTCAACGGCGTCACCATCCACCGTCGCGTCCACGTCGCTGACGTTGTCGCCGGACTCGGCGCTCGTCGCGGTGATCGTCACTTTGCCGCCGCCCATTTCGTTCGCCGGCGCAACTTGCAAGCGCACCGTGTTCATCGCCTCGCGCGCAAACACCGACGATGCCTTGACGGCGTTTTGCAGTTCGGAGGTCGTCAGCACGGTGCGTGTTGCGTGCGAATCGGGGATGATGCGCGTGAAATCCGGGAACTGCCCCTCGATCAACTGCGAAACAATTTCCGTGTTCGTCAGTTTGAACATTACTTGCGATTTGGTTTCCGTCACCGCGATCTCAACCGGGTCGTCCTGATCGCCGCTGACGCGGGCGACTTCCTGCAACGCCTTGGCTGGCACGATCACGCCCACCGGTTCCGCGACTGGCGCGCTGAGCGTGGCGGTTCGCACTGACAAGCGAAAACCATCTGCCGAGGCAAATGTCACTTTGTCTTGATCGGCTTTGACCACGACGCCGGTCAACACCGGGCGCGATTCGTCGGTTGCCGCGGCAAACACCACTTGCTCGATCATCTCACGCAGTGTGCTGGATTCCACCGAAATCTTTTTGCCGTCGCTCGAAGTGGGGATGATGGGAAATTCTTGCGCGTCAATGCCTTTGATGTTGGCGTCATAGCGCGCGCATTTCAAGTGCATGGTTTGCGTCTTGATGTTCAGATCCATTTCGATTTGGCCCGGCGGCAACGAGTTGATGAAATCGCTGAGCACGCGCGCCGGCAATGTGGTTGCGCCATCTTGCTCGATCTTGGCGCCGATCCAACACGTGACCGCCAATTCGAGGTTCGTCGCGGCGAGTTTGAGCCGTCCTTGATCGGTGGCGATCAAGATGTTGCCGAGCACGGGCAACGTCGAACGCGACGCCACCGCGCGGCTAACAATCGAAAGACCTTTGGTGAGATTTTCTTGCATGCACGAAACTTTCATTCGGCAACCTCCGTGTGAGACCACGCCTGTCAGTCAGTTATTTTCTGAAACGAGAGCGGCAACAGTATACTACATTTGAGATTTGAAATCAATTATGGAATCCACAATCGGATAGGTTTTGCCGCAGGACGGGCACACTAGTCCCGTCGCGGTCTCCGGCAAATCGAGCGCGCCGCACGCCGGGCACCGCCAGAGCGCGGCGCTGATTGCCGGCGCGCCGGGCTTGACGGATTGCGTCCGCAAGAAAATGCTGGGCGACAGGTCGAGACCGGCGAGCGGAACTTGGAGCCACCTCTCCAGCGCGGCGAGGAAGTTTGCCGGCACGATGCGTTTGAGCGCGGCAATTCGGAACAGCGAGACGGCGCGACGCTCTCGGACGACGAAATTCGCCGCGCGCAAATTTTCGGCGAGATAGCGCGGGTGGAAATCGAAATTGAGTTTGACAAACTCGTAGGGTTCGCGCGTAAATGGGTTGGGCGGGCGACGCGTCAAAACGTATCGCAACACGGCTTTGGCGTGACGCTTGTTCGCAAATTCGGTCAAATAAATGCCTTGCGGACGCACGACGCGCGCGATCTCACCGAATGCGCGCGGCAAGTCTGCAACGTGGTGGAGGACGCGAACGGTCAACGCGGTGTCGAGCGCGTTATCGGCGAGCGGC
Organism: uncultured Anaerolineales bacterium; assembly: GCA_903825565.1. Taxonomy (GTDB): domain Bacteria; phylum Chloroflexota; class Anaerolineae; order UBA4142; family UBA4142; genus CAIKBD01. Next base: position 8,546 of record CAIKBD010000330.1, read on the forward strand.
AAGTTGTAGAGATCCGCGGCGACGAACACAAAGCGCGCGGCGTGCGGCGCAAGGCGCGGATCGCCTAGCAGGTGTTCGCGCGCTTGGCGCAGCATCGAGACGGCGTAATCGAGCAAGATGACGCGGTCATAGTCGAGGTAAAAATCGGCAAGGCGACCAAACCCCGCGCCAATTTCGCACACGCGCGCGCCGCGTCGCGGCAACATCCGCGCCAGCGCGATGCGTTCGGCGCGGTCTTCATAATCGCGCCCGCGCCAAAACTCGGTGCGCCAGGGCGAATTTTCGTAATCGCAAATTTCAGCCACGCGAATTATTCCCATTTCCCGGCGACGAAATCCGGGTTTGTCAGCGCCGAGTAAAAAACGAGATAGACCCGTCCGTTCTTCCAACCCGGATAGCCCTTCCAATCGGCGAGTTGAAGCGCGCGCCCGCGTTCGTACGATTGAAACGCCGCGGTGCCGTCCGAGTCCTCGTAAATCTTGGCGAACCCTAAAGCGGCGCGAACGTCCGGGTAATCGCACCATGCTTTGCCGAAACCGCGCCACGGAATGCCGGAGCGTTCCGGGCGCAAGCCGGGTTTGCGTTCGCAGGTGTACCAATCGTCCGGGTTCTTGGACGTTTCGACGAACGTATCCTTGATGCGCCACGCGCGTCCATCGTTTGCCAGCGCAAAGATAAACTCGCCGCCGCGCTGATCGAAGACGTTGCCGGTTTGCGCGAAGATGAGCATCACGCCGCGCTCAAAGCGTTGGACGACGACCTGGCGTTTGGCGACGAACGGCTCCGTCGCGTTGCCGAGTGCCGCGAGTTGTGCCGGCGCAAGGTGGAACGGATTCGCCGCGGCGCTTGCCGGCGCAGGAGTGATCGTCGGAACGGGTAGCGCGGTTGGTGTAAACATCGGGGCAAGCGAGGGGGTTGGCGACCACGTTGGTTGCGGTTGCAAAGATGGCGTGGGCGCACTGGGCGTTGCGGGCGAGGTTTGAATCGCCGAGCATCCCAGCAAGATCAACCCACACAGTCCACCGAGTAGGCAGAGTAATTTCTTGTCCACAGGATTCCACAAATCCAATATTTATGTCAATGTCACACGTGAAACAGCACCCACAATTGTATCCGTTCCACGCGCGTTAGGGAACGCAAGCGACTGTCCACATTCATCCCCAGAATATGCACACTTGTCCACAGGTAATCTGTGAACAAACCAAAATATTATTGTGGCATCCACCAAGATGCAAACCGATTGTATTTGCTCACTGGGGTGATTTTTCGCCGACTAGTTCCATTTGCATTCATAATATAAATAGCCTCACGCCCATCAGAGCCTTGGGAAAATGCAATGTATTGACCATCGGGTGACCATGAGGGAAACCTATCCTCTGAAGGACGCGGGCTTACTCTAGATGGACTACTTCCATCTGCATTCATAATGTAGACAGATTCATCACTGTCTCGATTGGAAGAAAATGCGATTAGTTTGCTATCTGGTGACCAAGCAGGAAACCAATCTCGCGTTGAGTTATTAGTCAATCTTCGGGTATTTGTGCCATCGCTGTTGACAACATAGATTTCTTCCTGACTACTAGATCCAGAGTGGAATGCTATAAACCGTCCATCAGGTGACCAAACAGGGTGATATTCCTCTATAGAACTATTGGTAAGTCTGCGCTGATCACTGCCATCCGAGTTCATTACAAAAATCTTTCTTATTCCATCACGGTCAGAATGAAAGGCAATAATTTGCCCATTAGGTGACCAAGTAGGTTGATAGTCGTTACTAGAATGTCGAGTAAGATTGCGCGGATTTGTTCCGTCAGAATTAATCAAGTAAATCTCATAATTTCCGTCGCGATTTGAATCAAAAGCGATTGTCTGTCCGGTAGGAGACCAAACTGGAGAACCATCATCTTTTATGCTACTTGTAAGCCTATGTTCGTTGGTTCCATCCGCATTCGCAATGTAAATTTGGAGAGTGGCATCTCTTCCAGAGAAAAACACAAGTTTGCCTATCAAACTGGCAGGAACGTGTGTCTGGGTTGGCGCAATAGTTGTAGGTCTTCGAGTCGCTATTTCTGTTGGAATACCTGGTTTTAAAATCTGTATTGTTGGTGTTAGTGTTAGAGTTGGAAAAAGTTCCAAAGTTGTAGTGACAGATGGTAGGCGAGTTGGCACGCTACTGCGAGAAGGTGTTTCCGGGCAATTATCGAAAAGCGTGCACTGTAATTGGGGAAGCCCCAGCCAAACTGGAATTCCGGACATCACTTCAACTCCGCATGTAACACATACACCTAATAAAGTGACAAGCACACCGACCAGAGCAATTTTATCATTAAGTTTCATTTTTTCCCCGAATCTTTTGACACGGAAATCTGGACTAGATGACGATTCTACGTTTTCCTACTCAAGGTGTCTGCTACTTGTCCCCCGCCGGGCTGCGCCCGATCCCGCGCATCTCTTCGCGCACCTTGAAGTACAAATCCTCCGCGCGCAATTGCTTGAGCGTGTAACACGCGCCGCCCATCGCGTTCGCCAACTCTTGCGCGAGTCCGCGATCAAACGCCTCGTGTTCTGTGTTGATCACCACCGAGCGCATATCCGCTTTTTTGATCATCCGCGCAATTCGCAACGCTTCTTCTTGCGGCGGAATCTCGCTCATCGCCACGTTGCCCGCGCCGTCCGTCACGATGATCATCAGCGGCATCACCTCGCGGTCGCGCACGCGTTCACGCACCAGGATTTGATGCGCGAGAAGCAAGCCCGCGCTCAACGGCGTTTTGCCGCCGACCGGAATATCCTTCAACGCTTTTTCCGCCAAGTCCACCGAGTTGGTCGGCGCCAAGACGACGCGCGCCTCTTCTTTTTGGAACACGACTAGCCCAACGCGATCCCGTTTTTGGTACGCGTCGATCAGCAGTGACATGATCGCGCCCTTGGTCGCGATCATGCGTTCCGCCGCCGCCATTGACCACGACGCGTCCACGACGAATAGGATCAAGTTCGCGGCGCGGCGCACGCGGATTTTCTGGCGCAAGTCCTGGGATTCGATTGCCAGCGCGACATCCGTGCGCGCGCGCCGCACCTGGTACGGCGCGGCTTGGCGCACGGTCGCATCGAATGCGAGGTCGCTGGCTTTGCCTTTCATCGGGCGGGAGGAAACATAACGACCGCGCTTGCGCTCGGTGCGCGTGCGCGATCGTTTGCCCGCGCTTTGGCGCGGCAGTTTATCGAGCGGGGTTTGCAGTTTTTGCGGACGAAACACATTGCCGACACTGACGATGTGATCGGCGGGGCGTGGCGTTTGTTGCCCGGGTTCGTGCCCGGTGCCGTGCGTCGTTTGATCGCTCGGCTCCGGCGCTTGCTCCATCGCCTCGTTACTGGCTACGCCGGCTTTTTTTTTACGTCGCGCGGCGCATCCGATTTTTGCGTCTGCGTCGCGGGTCCCTGTTGCTTGGAGGATTCGAGCCGTTTTTCGAGTTGCTCGAATTGTAGTTCGACATCTTGAATCGCTTTGCGTTTCATGCGATGCGGTAGCGCGAGCTCCGCCGCGAAAATAATATCCTCTTCGGTGATCGCGGCGCGCCCCATCCACGCGGCGTGCGCGCGCGCCGCTTTGAAGATCACGAGATCGGAGCGATGCCCGTCCACTTCCAAGCCGGCGGAAAGTTGCGCGATGCCGTACAGATCGGCTTGCGAATGGCGGACGATGTGCAGGGCTTGGCGCGCCACCTCGATCTCTTTCGATAATTTTTCTTCTGCGGTGCACCACTCGTTGCAAAAGCCAACCGGGTCTTGCTCGAACGCAAGCCGCCGCTCGATGATCTCGACGCGTGCCTCCGCGTCCGCAATGCCCTTGATCTCGACGGACAAGCCAAAGCGGTCAAGCAACTGCGGGCGCAGTTCGCCTTCTTCGGGATTCATCGTGCCGACCAACACGAATTGCGCCGGGTGCTGAAACGAAATGCCTTCGCGCTCGACGACGTTCACGCCCATTGCCGCGCTGTCGAGCAACAGATCAACGACGTGATCGTCGAGCAGATTCACTTCGTCCACGTACAAAATGCCGCGATTCGCCGCGGCGAGCACGCCCGGCTCAAATTTCTTTTCGCCTTTTTTGATCGCCGTCTCGATGTCGAGCGTGCCGACGACGCGATCTTCCGTCGCGCTCACCGGCAAATCCACGAGGCGGACTTTGCGGCGGGCGACCGGCAATTCTTCGCCACGCGCGACGCGTTCGCGGCAATTGTCGCACAAGCGATCCGTCGCGGCGGGATTGCAACTGAACGGGCAATCGGCGACGACGTTGATCTCCGGCAGGAGCGCGGCAAGCGCGCGCACGGCGGTGGACTTGGCGGTGCCGCGTTCGCCGCGCACGAGCACGCCGCCGATGAGCGGGTTGATCGCGTTGAGGACGAGCGCGCGTTTCATTTTATCCTGGTTGATGATAGCGGTAAACGGAAAAATTGGTTGAGCCATTTCTGCTTCTTTTCAAGTTGGGGATCGCATCCTTGCGTCGCCCGCATTATACGCCAAACGAGATGAGACGCAAGCGCGCCGCGAAAAAATTCGCGGCGCGCCAAATTGGAACATTTGTTCTTGTTGTCTCGTCCCCTCAATTTGCAAACTTGGGTGCGCGCATTTTTTCACCCGCTGTTTTTCTTGCTCCAGTACCGCACATACCCGGCGACGAGTGACTCGTAACTCACGGCGACATCGTACGAACTGGGATCGGCTTTCAACGCGCGGAACTCGTCTGCCGCTTGCGCTTTCAGGCGCGCGAGAATTTCCACCGCGCCCTCGCCTCGTGCTAACGCGGCGCGCGTCAGTTCGCCCCACGTCACCAGCCGCTGTTCGAGATCGTTCCAGTGCCAAGCCAGGTTACCGCGAAACAAACCGAAATGCGTGGGGCACACTCCCGACGCGTCCACCGCGCGCAACTTGGCGATGCTCGCGCGCCACTCTTCGAGGTCAAGCTCCGGCGGCGGCGTGGGCGGGCGTACGTACTTGACGCCGGGCAACCGCACGCCGGCGACATCGCCGGTGAACAGCAACGCGCTGCGCTCGTCGAAAAAAGTGTGATGGTGCTTGGCGTGCCCCGGCGTGGCAAGCGCACGCAACGTCGAACCTGGGATCGCAACGGCGTCGCCATCGTTCAGTGTCACGATGCGTTCTGCCGGCACCGGGGCAATCCTGCCCCACAGGGTTTCCATCTTGTCGCCGTAAATGCGCGCCGCGCTCACCAGCAATTTCGAGGGATCGCTGAGATGGGGCGCGCCGACGGGATGAACGTAGACCGTCGTCCAGGGCAAGCGCCCGGCGAGGACACCTGCCGCACCGGAATGATCGAGGTGAATGTGCGTGACAAAAATTTGGCGTAGGGCTTCGAGCGGCACGCCCGCGGCTTGCACGCCCTCAAGTAACGTGTCCGCCGTTGAGGCGGGTCCCGTTTCGACGAGCGCGGCGGTGTCGCCGTCGTAGATCAAGTATGCGGCGATCACTTCGACGCGCCCCTGAAATTGGAGATCGATCAAAGTGATCTGTTCGGTGAGCGGACGAATCAACGCAGTCATGAGTTTGCCTCCTTGCCCGGATCGAAAAGGCAGAGCGCGTGCGTCTCTGCCTCATCAATTGGTTCTACCTGAATTATACGCGAATTAGCGTGCGTGACAAGGGCGTCAGCGTCTGCCGACGATTTGATCGTAAATGGCTTCCAACTCTTCTTCCGAATAAAAGTTGACGACGATCTTGCCGCCCTTGCGCGAGCGAAACACTTGGACTTTGGTACCGAGCGCGCGGCGGAAATCCTCTTCGAGTGCGCGCGTCGCCGCCGGCATTTCGCGTTCGGCGCGTTTTTTCGGCGCGCCACTTTTTGCCGCCACTGCGCGCACACTCGCTTTGGGTTCCTCGACGATGCGGCGCGCGGCTTCTTCGGTTTGGCGTACGGACAAGGCGTTGTCTATCACCGCGCGCAACAATTGCTTTTGCTGTTTCTCGTCGGCGAGCGTGAGGAGCGCGCGCGCGTGTCCTTCGCTGATGGATTCATCGGCGAGCGCCGCTTGAATATCGGCGGGCAATTTGAGCAAGCGGATCGCGTTCGTGATCGCCGTGCGGCTCTTGCCGACTTTGGAGGCGACCTGCTCTTGGGTCAAGCCAAAGTCGCTCATCAATTGCTGGTAGGCGTTTGCCTCTTCCAGCACGTTGAGATCGGCGCGTTGGATATTTTCGACGAGCGCAAGTTCGAGCATTTCTTGCGGCGTCGCGCCGCGCACGATCACCGGCACCGTTGCCAGACCCGCGAGTTTTGCCGCAGTCCAACGGCGTTCGCCGGCGATCAATTGGTAGCGCGGCGCGAGTTCCGTCGAGTCCGGCGCGGGGGTGACGATCAGCGGTTGAATCAAGCCGTGTTCGCGGATAGATTCGGCGAGTTCGCGCAACGGCTCGGGATCGAACTTGTGGCGCGGTTGGCGCGGGTTGGGCGAAATCGCCGCGACCTGTGCTTCTTTCACGCCCGAAGTGACCTGGGAAGGTTGGCTCGGCGGAATGAGCGCGCCCAATCCGCGTCCGAGACCGTGTTTGGGGAGCGGCATTTTTTCTCCTCGCGGGTCATTCGTAATTCAAGCCGGATGGCGAATTACGAATTTTGGATTTGCAATTCGCGTTCCAACAATTCGACCGTCAACGCTTCATACGCCTGCGCGCCGCGCGATTTAGGATCGAACGAGACGAGCGGTTCGCCGTAGCTAGGCGCTTCGGCAATGCGAACACTGCGCGGAATGATCGAGCGAAAGATCAGCGCGGGAAAATGCTTGGCGACTTCTTCGATCACTTGCAACGCCAGGTGCGTGCGCGAGTCGTACATCGTCATCACCATTCCGCCGATGCGGAGTTGCGGGTTCAGACTTTGCTGCACCAGTTCGACGGTATGCAACAATTGCGACAGCCCTTCGAGCGCCAGGTACTCGCACTGAATCGGAATGATCACCGCATCCGCCGCAACCAGTGCGTTGAGCGTGAGCAAGCCGAGCGATGGCGGCGAATCAATGATGACGTAATCGTAGCGCGGGGCAATCGGCGCGAGAATTTGTTTGAGCAAATACTCGCGGTTTTCCGCGGCGACGAGTTCGACCTCCGCGCCGGCAAGCGCGGCGGAGGCGGGCGCGAGATCGAGATGCAGGCGTTTCGTCAACATTACAATTTGATCGAGCGGCGTTTGGTCAATCAGCGCGTGATAGATCGAGTACAACGCGGCATCGCGGGCGACGCCGAGCGAGGAGCTGGCGTTGGCTTGCGGGTCTACGTCCACGAGCAACACTTTTTTTTCGCGCGCCGCGAGAAAGGCGGCGACGTTGATCGCGGTGGTCGTCTTGCCGACACCGCCCTTTTGATTAGCAAAAGTGTAAATCATGCTTGGAATTTCTGATTTTTGATTTTGGATTTATGGTTTGAGAAAAGGTCGGTGAATCGTTAAACCCGTGCAAGTCGTTGCTCAACTTGGGCGCGCGTTGGAATTGCCGTGACGTTTGCGCCTTCGACGGAGAACGAGGCGGTGGCATTGGCAAAGCGCGCGGCTTCAAACGGATCGTCCGTTTCGCTCAAGCGCACCAAGAACGCGCCGGCAAACACATCGCCTGCGCCGGTCGGGTCTACTTCGCGCGCGGGGAAACCGGCAATCTGTTTTTCGATGCCGTTCGTAAACACGAGACACCCCTTCGCGCCTTGCGTCATTACGGCGATACGTGTGAGTTTGATGTACTCATCCATCAGTTCCAGGTTGCCGTTGAGGTCTTCGATGCTGAGCACCAACACATCTACATGCGGTAAAATTTCGCCGGCTTCGTGCCAGGGGCGCATCCGCACGCGTTTGGTCTCGTCCCACTCGCGCAACCAACCCTGCGGCGTGACGCCGACTAGGGCGTTGGGAAACATTTTGGCAAAGCGCGCGTCCACCTCGCGTGCCAGCGGACCGAGGTGCACGATTGGCGCGGTGAGCCAGTCTGGGGGCACGTCGCGCGGCTCCAAGTCCTCCGCGCGCGCAAGCAAAAACTGCTGGCGATGTCCGTCGCGGTAAATGTTGTGAAAGGTCGTCGTCTGGGGTGAGGCGACGCGATGAATTTGGATGTCATGCAAAACCGGCGGCACGACAAAATCGGGCGCGAGCCGGGTGGCAACTCCCACGTGGCGTCCCAGGTTGCGCGCCGCAATGCCCATGTACGTTGCCGTGCCGCCAACGGTGTAGCCGGTTGGAACGACGTCTTGAACGACGTGCCCCACAATCAAGAAATCAATCATGCTTTCGTCCTGAATGAGGAAACCAGAAACGAGAAACGAGAAGCGTGCATGTCACGTTTCTCGTTTCTCGGCTCGTGTATCCCGTTTTACTTGTGCAAGATCATCACGCGCCGGTGTTCGCCTTCGCCGATGCTGTTGGTGCGAACACTGGGGTGCTCGCGCAAAGTCAGATGAATGATGCGGCGTTCGTTCGGCGGCATCGCTTCGAGGGTGATCGGCTGGCGGCTGACCTGGACGCGCTCCGCCATGCGTTTTGCCAGCTCGCGCAACACGCGTTCGCGGCGCGTGCGGTACCCTTCGACATCCACGACCACTTTGGCGGATTTGAATTTCGGCGCGAGCATCAGACGGATGATATATTCGAGATCGCGCAAAGTTTCGCCGCGCCGACCAATCAGCACGCCGAGGTCATCGCCGACGATGTTGAGCACGAACGCGTGCGGACTATCGGACGCGGCATCGGGGTACACTTCGACGCCGCCGCCAATGCCCATGCCGTCCAATAGGGTTTCGAGCATTTCCTTGCCCGCCGTTTGGGCATCGCCCAGGATGTTAGCGGCATCCGGCGCGGCAAGCGGGGTCAAACGCACGAGCGCGTCTTCGCTGCCCAAGCCCAACACGCCGCGCGAACCTTCGCGCACAATTTCGATCTGCGCCTGTTCGCGCGTCAGTTGCAATTCCGCCAAGCCCGTTTCAATCGCGTCTTCGACGGTCTTGCCCGAAAACTCATTTGCTTGCGACATTCTTTTTTCCTTTATGCGCGGCGGCTGCCCACGGCGTGCCATCGAACAAGTTGCCCCAGCCGCTGGTGAGATACTGTTGAATGATCCCGACGACGTTGAACACGATCCAGTACAGCGACAAACCCACCGGGAACGACAGCGAGATGTAGCCGATGAATAGCGGCATCATCATTTGCATAGATTGGTTCATCTGCGCGGCTTGCGGATCGGTGGAGGGCATCGTCATCATTTTTTGTTGCACCCATGTGCTTGCCAGCACGAGCGCCGGCACAATATACCCCAAGCCATCCGGCATTCCCGCCAGGTTCATGCCCAGAAAACTGCTTTGCACCGGCACGACCGCCGCGAGTTGCGGCAGAAAGGTGTAGAGGTGCTTGGACAATTCCATCAGTTGTTCCGGCTGGGCACCCATCACCGTCGAGATGGATTGGTACAAGCCGATCATCACGGGCCACGGAATTAACGCAGGCAAACAACCGCCCAGCGGGTTGACGCCGGCTTGCTGATACAATTTCATTTGCTCTTGCGAAAGTTTTTCTTTATCCTTCGCGTATTTCTTTTGCATCTCCTGCCATTCTTTGCTCTGCATCAACGCTTGTTGCTTCTTCATCGCTTTTTGCTGTTGATTGTAGAACGGCAGGGTGAATGCGCGCACCAGCAAGGTGAAGATAATGATCGCAAACCCGTACGCGCCCGGAATCGCGATCTGCGCCAAGACCGCGTAAATCCACAGGAGCAAATTCATCATCGGGTTGACGACAGCTGTATTCCACAGCGGGGTCAGAAAGTCCATATCTACCTTCCTATCTCTATTTGCCAGCCAGTTTGCCGGTGCTCGTGTCGAGCGTCCACTTGACCGAGCCGGTCGCGGCATCCAACGCGTACAGCATTCGGTCGTGCGAGTGAGCGTACACCACGCCGTTCGCCACGGCGGGCGACGACAGCACTTTGCCATTCGTTGCGCGCACCCATTTGCCGCGTCCCGTTTCCAACTCGACGGCGTACACCTTGAAATCTTCCGAGCCGAAATAGCCAATGCCGCTATCAACTACAACTGCCGAGCGCACACCATCGCCGGCTTTGAATGGCGCGCTCCATTTCGACTTGCCGGTTTGTGCGTCGAGCGCGAACACGTTGCCGTCCAACGCGCCGAAATAGACGACGTTATTCGCAACGGTTGGATTCGCCCAAACCCAGCTGGTCGCTTCAAATTCCCATTTCTTGTCGCCGGTCGCCGCGTCGAGCGCGTACAACTTTGCCAAGCCGCCCACGTACACAATGCCATTCACCACCGCGGGTTTGGTCACGATCAAACCGAGCGCGTCAAACTCCCACTTTTTCGAGCCGTCGTTTGCGTTGAGCGCGTACAGCTTGTGATCGAGCGATGCGACGTAGACGTTGCCGCCCGCGAGTGTGGGGTCTGCCCATACATCGCCTTTGGTTTCAAACGTCCACTTTTGCGCGCCGGTTGCCGCATCGAACGCGTGAAGTTTTCGCGTGTTCGCGCCCACATACACGACGCCATTGTTCACCACCGGGCTAGACACAACCGGCGCGGTCAGATCGGATTCCCATTTTTTTGCGCCGGTGTTGGCATCCAGCGCGTACAGTTTGTGATCGAACGAGCCGATATACAACACGCCATCGGCAATCGCCGGCGTGGCATACAACGCGCCTACCGCCTTGTCGCTGGGGAATTGCCATTTGACTGCGCCATCCGCCGGGTTGATCGCCATCACCTTGCCAACAACCGTGCCGACGTAGACGGTGTCGTTTGTTACGTGCGGGCTAGACCAACCGGTGGGGGGCGTACCGCCACACCCTGCCAAGAGAAACGCGGCGGCGAGGATCGCTAAAAGCGTCAACGCCAGCCGCGCGCGATGCGTAATCATCAATTGAGTTCCTCCCAAACTAGAGTCGCAAGTCTCAAGTCGCAAACGCGATGCTTGTGAACTGAGATCTGCGACGAGTTATTCGTAGGGAACGGGATCGTAACCGCCGGGGTTGAACGGTTGACACCGGAGAATTCGGGTGAGCGCGAGCCAGCCGCCTTTGATCATTCCGAAATGCGCGATTGCCTCCAAGCCGTATTGCGAACACGAAGGGACAAAACGGCAACTGGGCGGCAAGAGCGGCGAGAGCAAACGTTGATACAAACGAATGAGACCAAGCGCAAGATATTTCATCAGACAGTTTCAAGCGAAATCAAGTGCGCGCGCTGGAACAAGGTCTGGATCGCGTCATTAATTTCGTGCCACGAGGCAGACTCGGCATTGCCACGCGCGATCACGATAATATCCCAACCCGGCGTCAAGGTAGCCAAGCGTTGCCGAACGGCTTCCCGCAACCGGCGTTTCACGCGATTGCGGACGACTGCATTGCCAATCTTTTTCCCGGCGACAAAAGCGAAACGGCACGTCGTCATTCCGTTTGCGCGCACGCGAAGCACCACCAGTGGCAGAGCCAATGACTTGCCCTCGTCCCACACCCGTTGGAAATCCGCGCCGGCACGCAAACTCAATGAACGATTCATCGCGCACCAGAAGACGAAAGGATGAAGGATGAATCCCAAGTCCCAGTGGATTTCCGCCTTCATCCTTTCGTCGGTCGGCTCTATTTTTGCTTAAGCCACGAGCGGGTGGGTGTGACGCTCAAGTGGCGACGCCCGCGTGCACGCCGCGCGGCAAGCACTTTGCGCCCGCCTTTGGTTGCCATGCGATTGCGGAAGCCGTGTGTGCGCATGCGTTTCAAGCGTTTGGGTTGATAGACTCGTTTCATATTCTGCTCCTAAATTCCTGAAAGATAGCGGGGCGCATTATAACCCGTTTGCGCGGAATTGACAAATCTGCCGGACACAGACCCCGCAGGGGGCACGCTTGACAGCGCGGCGCAGTTTTTCGGCAAAGATTTTTGCCGAGGGCGACGATGAGCGCGTGATATTCGTTGAATAATTTTTCGTCGTGCGGCAAGTGCGCCATAAACAGCGCTTGCAGTTCGGCATACGGCGCATCGGCGCGCGCCAAACCGAGCCGTGCGAAAATGCGCCGCGTGTACGCATCCACTACAAAGATCGGCTGGTGCGCCGCGTACAAAATAATCGCGTCCGCCGTTTCGGGCCCGATGCCGTACACGCCGAGCAATGCGGCACGCAAATCCGGCGTTGCCAACGCCAACAAGCGCGCGAGCGAGCCGCGATGCTCGGCAAACAAAAACTGGGTGAACGCTTTGAGTCTTTTCGCCTTGAGGTTGAAATACCCGGATGGACGAATCGACGTGGCGAGGCGCGTCGGCGCGACGCGTTGCATGGCAGTGGGCGTGAGCAAACGCGCGCGCGCCAAATTCGCCAACGCTTTTTCGACATTTGCCCAAGCCGTGTTTTGCGTAAGGATCGCGCCAACGACGATCTCAAACGCGCCGCCCTCACTGTGGGGCCACCAGTGTTGCGCGCCAAAATGCGCAAACAGGCGGGCGTAAATTTCCATGAGCGGTTCTTGCATCGCGCGCATTGTACCGGTGAAAAGTATAAAGTCAAAGCCGCGCTTTTGACTTTTTGTTCGGATTCGCGGTACAATGCGCGCACGGAGGATGCCCAATGACACAACGCGCGAATTATCTCAACGAAGTTGGCATGTTAAATCGTACGCCGCGCAGTGGTTTTGCTTTTCTCGGCGCGGGCAGGCAATCGGTTGCGGAACACATTTTTCGGATGCAACACATCGCGTTCATCCTGGCGCGCATCAGCGCAAACCCGGTGGACGAACTGCGCTTGCTCCACCTCGTTCTGTTTCACGATTTGCCGGAGGCGCGCACGAGCGATCACAATTATGTGAACCGCAAATACGTCGTCGAAAATTTGAGCAAGGTTTTGGAGGATGGGGCGCGCGAATGGGCGCACGGCGACGTGATCGCCGATTTCATCCGCGAGTTTGAAGCCGCCGAAACGCCGGAGGCGCGGCTCGCCAAAGACGCCGATCAACTTGAATTATTGCTCGTGCTGAAAGAGCAACGCGACTTGGGACACCCGCGCACGGACGATTGGGTGACGCCGCTCCTTGCTCGCCTCAAGACGGAGGCGGGCAAGCAACTCGCCGCCGAAATTTTGGCGACGCCGTGGGATGCGTGGTGGTTCGGCGACAAGGACGACGCACACTGGATCGAGGGCAATAAACATCAAACCTAGCCCGGCGATGCCGTGCGGTTTCGGATTTTCGCGCCCCTTGACCTCTTAGGTAACGAGTGGTATAATGCCTCTAGTGATGTGAACGACTGCGTGCGAACGAGAACGCTGTGGTCCTGTTCGGGACGAACGCTTATCCGTCCTCTCGCCGATGGTGAAACCAATGCCGCGCAAAGCCAAAGCTCCCAGCCCGCTGACCAACTTAAGCGAAAAGGAAATCGCTCAACTGCGCGAGATTGACGAACGCCTGTCGCGTGTGGCGCAGGAGCGCCGCGCCAGTTTGACGCGCCCTTCCGTGCACGCCGAGCAAACTTTCGGCTCGATTACATTTCGGTACGAAACGGTGCGGTGCGGCAAGAAGAATTGCACGCGTTGCCCGCACGGACCCTATTGGTACGCGTATTGGAAAGAAAACGGGCGCACGCGCTCGCGTTACGTGGGGCGCATTTTGCCGACCAAAGCGCGCGAGGTGTACGAGGAAAAACAGCGCGCGAAATTGGACCGTGTGAAAACCGCGTAGGGCATCTCTGAAAAACTGGTAAGCAATCCGCAAATAAAGTAAAGCCGTAAAACGTTTGCTCACGTTTTACGGCTTTACTTTTTCGTCATGCCTGCGTCAGCGCCAAGCCATCACTCGCCGCCGATAATTTTAAATTCACGCGAGCTCAAGCCCAAGTAATGTGTTGGCGTCGCCGGGGAATGTGCGCCAGGCAAACTACCCAACGCCATCGGCAGGGGCGGCGGGCTGACGACAATGACCGGCGGTTGCGGCGGGGCGACCGGCGGCAGTCCGGTTTGCGTTGTGTCGGCGCGTCCCCAGTTTTGGCTCGCCGCAATCACCAACGCTAACGTCACGGGAATGGTCGCGCTGATTCCGCACACCGCACCGACCACGACTGCCAACGCCTCGCTTGACAAGCGACTGCCGACAATGACCGCCAACGCAATCGCAAACGCAACGCCACCGATTGTAATGCTGTTTCGCATCTTGTTCTCCTCAATCAAATCGGGCGAATCAAATTTCGAGCGGCGCTTGCCGAATTCATTTGACCCGTCGTAAATTCGCCATCATCCGCGCGCGAAACCCGGGCGCATCCGCTTCGGCTTGCGTCGGCAATGCCACGCTCTGCGCGCCGAGGTGTGCCGCTTGAAATCGGATCACTTGCCCGGATGCTACGAGCAGGAAATCGCCGCGCCCGGCAAGTTTTTCCGCGCCGGTGCCGCCAATGCCTGCCGCCACGCGCGCATCGTCGGCGCTTGCCACGCGCCCCACCAAACGGACTGGAAAGTTCGCTTTGACGAGACTGCCGACGATACGCGCCGCGGGCTTTTGCGTGCACGCGATCACCGAGAAACCGGCGCTTCGACCGCGTTGCACGAGCCGCGCGATTTGCGCCTCTAATTCCGAGCCGCATGTTTGTAGCAAGTCCGCCAGTTCGTCGAGCACGACGACAATTTGTGGGCGCGTGCTACGTTCCGTTTCACGGCGTTCCATCTCGGCAACGAGGCGGCGAATGCGCGCCAGCGTTTCGGCGGGCTCGCGCACAATTGGAAAAAGCAAGTGCGCCGCGTGCGCGAAAGCATCGAAACTGTGCGCTTTGGGATCGAACAGCGCGATTTGCAAGTCGCGCAATTTTTGGTTTTCGATCAGCGAGGCGATCATCGTGCGCGCCAGTTCGGTCTTGCCGCTGCCGGTCGTGCCGGCGATCAACACATGCGCGACATCCGGCGAAGGCAAGCGTAAGAGCAGGGGCACGCCTTCCGCATCGAGACCCAGGATCGCAGTACCCGGCACGGCGAGCGCGCGCGCCAATTGCGCGTCGCTCTGCAAACGCCGCGAGAGTTCAGCAAGCGTCACAAAGCGCGAATCCGCGCGCGGCACTTCGAGCGAGAGCGTGCCGTTCGTCCGCGTGAGGCGCGCCGAGGGAGCACCCAACGCCAGCGCGATCTCTTCGGTCAGCGTTTCGAGTTTGGCGATTTTCGTTTCCGCCGCCGGCGCCAGATGGAATTGCACCGTGCGCGGTGTCAGGCGCCCGCCCCACACACGCGCGGACGCTTTGTGCGCGGCAAGCACCATTTCGATCTTGTCCGCCTGTAAATTGAGCAGTTGGTTTTCCATCGCACCGCCACTCCCAAAAAGAACAATCGTTCTGGCGGCGTGGATTATAACAGAACATATATTCTGTTGTCAACTTGACGCACTTGCGTCACTTGCGCGGGTGTGCGTCACA
>CAIKBD010000331.1 GCA_903825565.1 uncultured Anaerolineales bacterium
CGCGTAAGCGACGATGCGAACCAGGCATCTATCCAGCGGTTGGCGGAAACGCAGATTGCCATCCGTCGCTTTGATGCGCCCGCAACCGGTCGTGCATTGATCTTTTAAGGTTCAGTTAGGCGATTTTCGCCAGACTACAGTACGTTATTGCTTTATGCACTTGACCGATAGAATTGTATGCCAATCCCAAATATCCGAAGTTGACTCGCTCAGTTTTTACATCTTGCAGTTTGCCTTTCAACTTTTCGTGCAGTTCAATCATCAAGCGAAAGTGTCCCCACAACAACAGGTAATCAAAATCAATTTCCAACAACACACTCGCCGCTGTGTCATAGTCCTCCGCCACACAGCGCAAATCAAACTCGTTCAACTGCGGTTCCAGGTCTTCAATTTTCTTCCACGTCTCGCGCGGCTTGCGGGTCTCGCGGAAATAATTCGCCGCGCGCGTCGTCAAATCGCGTTGTGCAAAAATATGCTCCGTGTCCCCGTGTCCCCGTGTCTCCGTGTCAAGACCTGGGAGACCAGGAGACAAGGCGACAAGGGGAATCCGCCCCATCGCATACTCCCGGTCAACCGGATGCAAATGGAATCGCCCGGACTCGCGGCGCGCAAATTGCATGTTCGCCAAGCGGGTCAACACCTGCGCGCTGTCCACGCTCGGCAGGAACGGTTGCACCAAATAATCAATCGCCGCCGGCGGCACGGGACGATTGAACACGGCAAGCGCCATCATCACGCGCTCGGCGGTCGGGTCCAAACGATTGAACGCCTCGCCCACGAGCGCGTCCACAATGTTTTCCGGCATACGCGGTTGCGCCAAAATTTCAGCGAGCGTCGTGTACCGGTCGGCGGAGAGAATCGCGAACAACGCTTCGAGCGCGCGCGGAAAGCCGCGCGTGTAGACGCGCGCGCGATTCAACAAATCGGCGGGCGCGTCGCGCAAACCCAGTTTGCCGTCCGCGTCCATCTCGCGCAAGATATTTTCCGCGAACGGCGATTCCAGCCCTTCATCGAGATTGATGCGGGCGTGTCGCGCCGGTTGAAACAGACCCAGCAATCGCGGCGCGATGCGCGTGGTCAGCAGAACCTTGACCGCGTGATGCGGCGCGTTCAACAGCGCGCGCAAGGCGTCGTTCAATTCGGCGTCACGCACGTTCGTCGTTTCACCGTCGAGCGCGGTTTCAAAATTATCGAGCAGGACGATGACGCGCCCGGCGGGGAACGCCGCGAGGAGCGCGTGCATTTTCGTTTCGGTGCTCGCTTGCGGATTTTTGTACAGCGCGTCGAGTTCGCGCGCGGCGTCGGCGGGGACGAGTTGGCACAGGTCGGCAAAGAGGTTGGGCACGGTGATCGTGCGCGTGCCGACCGCGCTCAGGTAGACGATGCCATCCACGTGCAACGCGCCGAGGTCGTCCGGCATTCTGCCGGCTTCGAGCGATTTGAGGATGCGGCACGCCATCGCGGTCTTGCCGATGCCCGCGCGCCCAACGAGGGTGAGAAAACGTTGCGCGTCGTCCTCTAGAAATTTTTTGACGAGTTTATTTTCTTCGTAACGATCCTGGAAATAACTCGGCGCGGTCATCGGCGGCGCGTTGATGAATTTCGTGCGCGCTGTGCCGCTGACCGGTTTGGCTGGCGCGCGTTCGCGTTCCAAGCCGGCGGCGATGCTTTGCTCGGTTTGCTTCGCCGTGCCCACCGGATCGGCGACGACACGCTTTTGCCGTTCAATATCCTGCTTCAACTGCGCGATGTCGGATTCGATGCGCGCGCGGTTTGTGTCGTCGGCGCGGCGCAAATCACGATTCGCGTCGGCGAGCCGGTCGTTCAACGATTGCAATGCGCCGGCGTCCGATTTCAACCATTCGAGGTGTTCGCGCAGTTTGGCGATTGCCGCGTCATAACTGCCGGAGAAATCAATGTACTGGCGCGCGTTCAAGCGAAACGGGGCGGAGACGGTGGGGTGCGCTTTGAGCGGAATGATCGGCTTTTTGAATTTGAGCGCGTCGAAATATTCGTTGTGGCACGTGCACGTGTCGTCCACGCTGTCCGGCGTCATCACGAACAGGAACGCTTCGCACGCGCCGATGGCTTGGCGAAATTGCGCGTCCCAATCCATCCCCGGTTTCAAATCGTGTTTATCGAACCACACGGTGAATTGGGGTGTGAGCGTGTCGTGCAAGCGTTTCGCAAAATCGCGGCCGTCGGCGTCCGAGTACGAAATGAAATAGTGACCGGGCATCAATGCCTCCGTAACAATTCACCAATTTGCCAATTATCCAATGAGCCAAATCTCACCGCGCTGGATTACCATTCTTCGCTCCCCTTGTTCCAGCCACCGCAGCGCTCGCTCCAATTATACCCGCTAATCCGTACGTTGCCAATCCGTGCGCCCGCCGCTGCGTAGCGTTCACTCAAACATGACCATTTGATCGCCGCGCAACTTTTCCTGAATTTTCTGCGCGATCAAATCCAGGTGCTTGCTGTTCGACACAAAGTCCAACTTGTCCGCCGGCACAATCAGCACCGGGCACACCTTGAAATCGGCGAGCCACTCGTCGTAGAGCACGTTGAGTTGCGCGAGATATTCCGGCGCGATGGCTTTTTCGTACTCGCGCCCGCGTTGCGCGATGCGTTGCAACAGCGTCCGCACCGACGCGTTGAGATAGACGACCAAATCGGGCGGCGGCAACAATTCGGTCAGCACGTCGAACAATTCGCGGTACGTTTTCCAATCGCGCTCGGAGATATACCCCTGCCGATACAAATTCTTGGCGAAAATTTCCGCGTCCTCGTAAACACTGCGATCCTGCACGACCGAACCCGGCACATCCATCAGCCGGCGCAAATCGCGCAAACGGCGCGCGAGAAAAAACAATTGCGAGTGAAACGCCCACGCCTTCATATCCGCGTAAAAATCGGCGAGGTACGGATTTTCGACGAGCGCAACGTCGCGGCGCGCCGCGGCTTTGGCGGACTTGCGTTTGCGTTTCGGCGACGGCACGTCCGCGCCCTCAAAAAACGGTTCCCAGTTCAACCGGTCGCACAGCATTTGCACGAGCGTGGATTTGCCGACGCCGATATTGCCGGCGATTGCGATAAACTGTTTCATCTGCCGTCTCCGTTGGCGAACAGCGCTTGCTGGTACGCGCCCAGCCCCAACTTGGCGCGGATCCGATCCAGGATCGCGCGCAAGTCCGCCGGGCGGCGCACAAAATCGAGATCGTTCGAGTCAATCGTCAGTGTGGGCGCCTGGGTGTACTGCGCGAAAAAATCGTCGTAGGCGTTGCCCAGCGCGGCGATGTACGCGCGCTCCATCGCGCGCTCGTACGCGCGGTCGCGCAAGGCGATGCGCTCCATCAACACATCCGTGTCCGCGCGCAAATAGACGACGAGATCGGGCGTCGGAATTTTCGTTGCGATGATCGCGTGCACGCGCTCGTACATCGCCAGCTCGTCGCCCTCAATGTTGAGCCGCGCGAAAATTTGGTTCTTGTCGAAGGTGTAATCGCTAATCAGGTTGCCGCGCGCAAGCGCCGCCGGAATAAATTCGTGTTGTTGGTGATAGCGGCTCAACAAAAAAAAGATTTGCGTTTGAAACCCGTACCGCTTGCGGTCTTGATAAAAATGCGCGAGAAACGGATTTTCTTCAAAGACTTCGAGCAAAATGGCGGCGTTGAATTCGCGTTGCGCCATGCGCGTCAACGTCGTCTTGCCCACGCCGATCACGCCTTCGACGGCGATGTAGAAATTTTTCTGCAATGTCTCCTCCCAAGTTTACATCACGATTTGCACTTTGAGCGCGCCCGGCGTTTGCGCGCGCGCGAACGCTTCCACGCCGCGCGCGAGGGGAAACTCGCGGTCGGTCATGGATTCGACCGCCACGAGATCGCGTTCGAGCAAACGCAACGCCGGCGCAAACGGCCCGCACCGCGAGCCGATGAGCGCGATTTCATCCACGACGAGCGGCGACAGTTCGAGCGTTTGCGCGCCGTGAAACGTGGATTTCAAAACGAGCGTGCCGCGCGGGCGCGTGAGCCGGCGCGCAAGTTCAAAGCCGCTCGCGTTGCCGGCGCAATCCACGACGACATCGAATAGATCGCGGAGCGCGTCCGCAGCGGTCGTCGTCGCAATGCCGCGCGCGCGCAAGATCGCGAGTTTGGCGTCGTGCCGCCCGACCGCCAACAGGTCGCAACCGGTGAGCCGCAAAACTTGGGCGCAGAGCAAACCCAGTTTGCCGTCGCCGATCACGCACACGCGATCCGTCGGGCGAATGTGGACGCGCTCGATGATTTCGCACGCGGCGGCGAGCGGCTCGACAAACACGGCTTGCGCGTCGGCGACGAGCGCGGGCACGCGGTGCAAGTTGCGCGTCGGCAAGGTTAGGTACTCGGCGAACGCGCCGGCGCGCCCGCGAATGCCCAGCGTCGTGCGTTGCGGGCAATGCGTCGGATCGCCGCGCGCGCAGGTGGGGCACGCGCCGCACGCGGCGTTGATTTCGCCGACGACGCGCGCGCCGCGCAAGTCGCCGCTCTCGACCACGCCGACGAACTCGTGACCCAGCACGCCGCGATAATTGTGATAGCCCTTGAGGATTTCGAGATCGGTGTTGCAAATGCCGGCGCGTAACACCCGCACGAGCGATTCGCCGTCCGCCGGGCGCGGCGTTGGGCAATCGCGCACGAGTTTCAACTCGCCATCAAAAATCAGCGCATCCATCGTCCCTCCCCTAAACTCGCGCAACTATACCACGCCCGTACCGTTGTGTCAAAGGAAATTGCGCGTTGCGGGGTTGGCGGGCGGCGAGCGGGCAACAAAAACAAGACCCGCCAAAAAATCGGCGGGTCTTGCTTGGCTCCTCGACTAGGACTCGAACCTAGAACATCACGGTTAACAGCCGCGCGCTCTGCCAATTGAGCTATCGAGGAATATTTAGTTGCGGGCGTATTATACGCAAGTTCGGCTTCAGGTCAAGTTTCAACTCAAACGAAAAATCGCGGCGGTGACAAACGTCAACCCGGCGAACAGTTCCGACTTGACGCTTTGTTTGCCGCGCGCGCGACTCACCAAGCGATAACCGCTCGCGCGCCGGACGTAGACCTCAATCGTCTCGGCGTCAGGGTCTACGATCCAGTACTCGGCGATGCCATACTTTTCGTACAGTTTCTTTTTCAGCCCGCGATCAATTTTTTCCGAACTGGGCGACAGAATTTCGATCACCAGATCGGGCGCGCCGCGCACCCAATCCTTGACCAATGCGCGCACGCGTTCCGCGCGAATAAAGATCAAGTCCGGCTCCACAGTGTCGAACTCGGACAGGATCACGTCGAACGGCGCGGCGAAAACTTCGCCCAGTTTCTCCCGCTCGACAAAAGACTGCAACGCGAGTAACAAGTTTCTGGATGCGATTTGATGTTTCGATACCGGCGAGGGAGTTGCGATGTGGTCTCCGTCAATCAATTCGTGCCGCTTGCCGTCGTTCGGAAATTGCATAAAATCGGCGTGCGTGAATCGAATGTAATTTTTCGTCAACTCCATACGCGTTCGCTCCGTTCGCGCTTCTGCCCTAACCCAAATAGTCCTTCAACTTGCGGCTCCGCAACGGATGCCGCAATTTGCGTAACGCTTTGGCTTCGATCTGGCGGATGCGCTCGCGCGTCACGCCAAACTCTTGCCCCACTTCTTCCAGCGTGCGCGTTTGCCCGTCGCGCAAGCCAAACCGCAATTCGAGCACTTTGCGCTCGCGCTCGTTCAACCCGTCGAGCACGTCTTGCATTTGCTCTTTGAGCAACTGCCGCGACGCTTGATCCGCCGGTCCGAGCACCGATTCGTCTTCGATGAAATCGCCGAGCGACGAATTTTCCTCCTGCCCGATTGGCGTTTCGAGCGACATGGGTTCTTGCGAAATTTTCATAATGCGCCGGACTTTGTGCGCGGCGCGTTTCAGCCGGCGCTCCAAGCCGGGGTCGAGCGGCTCGCCGCGCGCTTGCGCTTCGAGGATCGCGCGCCGATCTTCCGCCGCCAGGTAATCCATTTCGAGCGCGATCTCGTCCGAGGTTGGCTCGCGCCCCAGTTCCTGCGTTAGCCGCCGCGAGATGCGAATGAGGCGGTTGATCGTCTCGACCATATGCACCGGGATACGGATCGTGCGCGCTTGATCGGCGATGGCGCGCGTGATCGCCTGGCGAATCCACCACGTCGCGTACGTCGAAAACTTGAAGCCCTTGGAATAATCAAACCGCTCGACCGCGCGCAACAAACCAATGTTGCCTTCCTGGATCAGATCGAGTAGCGACATGCCGCGCCCGATGTAGCGTTTCGCCACGCTCACCACCAGCCGCAAGTTCGCCTCCGCCAATTTTTGGCGCGCGACTTCGGCTTGCCCCAGCTGGGTTTTGTATTTCAGTTTGACTTTGGCGCTGATTTTGGCGCGTTGTAACGCACGGTGCGCCGCTTCGCCTTTTTGCACCGTTTCGGACAAACGCGCTTCGTCTTCGGCGGTAAGCAACGACACGCGCCCGATCTCGCGCAGGTACATCCGCACCGGATCGCTACCGACTTCGCTGGGCAATTCGATTGGCGCGCGCACGCCGATCTCTTCGCCTTCGGTTTCTTCCGCCGACTCGCGCGCCGCCAGCGGCAGTTCACCGTTCGCAACGATCTTGATCCGTAACTCGGCGAGCAAACGTTTCAGGTCGGCAATCAGATCGGGGTCTTCGTCAATGTCGGGAAAGACCGAGCGAATCTGTTCGAGCGAAAGCCGTTTGTGCGCGCCGGCTTTTTTCACGAGGAGATCCAACCCCGCGTCTTGATCCGGCAAATCCGCCGCGCGCGCCAGCGCGACTTCCGCCGGATCGCCTTTGAGTTCGGCAGGCAAGGTCAATAAATTTGCCGCCGGTTTTTTCGGGCTTTTGCGCGCCGGTTTTTTAATTGGAGGAGCAGGTTTTTTCTTTACTGGCATGGGCTTGATCAAAAGGCGTGAGATTTGAGCATCGTGCGCGCGCTGAGCGCTTTTTGCGTTTCAGCGACGCGCTTGAGCAGAAAAGCCACGCGCGCATGGAGCGCGTGGGCATCGTCGGGCGGCGGTTCCGCCGCTTGGTCGCGCAACAACACTTCGAGCCGGCCCAGTTCGGTCTTGTCGCGTTCGGCACGCAACCGGTACGCGGCAAGTTCGATTTCGCGCGCCAAGTCCGGCTCGGCGACTGCCGGCGCAATGGTCTCGTTGGCGTGCAGGCGATCATACAACGGGTGCAACGATTCGTCGAGCACGGAGCGAAACATGGCGTGATCGAAAAAATCGAACAGCGCGGCAAAATCGCGCAGGGCGAGAAAGAACGCGCGCGTTTCACCGTCCGCGAAATCTTCCGCTTCGAGAAACGCGACGCGCGGCAAATGCTCCGGCATGTGTAACGCCAGCGTGAGCAAATGTTCTTCGCGTTTGGAAACCGGCCACGGCGTGGGCTTGGGCGGCAACTCGGCGGCGCGCGCGGACAGGTGCGGCGCGGGTTGCTTCTCCGCGACTTGTTGCGCGATGGTTTGTTCCGCTACCTGAACGAGCCGCGCGAGTTGTTGCGTGTAATGCGCGCGTTGCACCGCATCGCCCACTTCGCGGATGATCGGCACGAGCCGTTGCGCCGCTACCGATTTGTCGCGCGCTTGTTTCAGATCCAAATCCTGGGTCAGCACGCGAAAGTAAAAATCCACGAGCGGTTCGGGATGCGTCGTCAGGTCAATCCATTTTTGCGGATCGGCATGGATCAGTTCGTCCGGGTCTTGGCCCTCCGGCAACGCGATGACGAGCAGTTCCGCTTCGAGCCGGCTTTCAAAGCCGATCAGCCCCGCGCCCATCGGCACCGGTACGGCTTTGCGATCCAACGCTTCGCGCGCCACTTGCAAGCCGCGCTGGGTTGCCGCGGCACCCGCCGCGTCCGGGTCGAGCGCGAGCGCGTACCGTTTGGTCAGCCGCTTGAGCAGTTCGAGTTGGCGCGGAGTGAGCGCGGTGCCGAGCGATGCGACGACGTTTTTGAATCCGCCCTGATGCGCGCCGATCACATCCATATACCCTTCGACGATCACCGCCAGGTTCTGCGCGCGAATGGCGTCTTGGGCGAGGTCCAGCCCGTAGAGCGTCGCGCTCTTGTCGAACAGCGGCGTCTGCGGCGAGTTGAGATATTTCGGCTCGTCGTGCCCCAGGGTGCGCGCGCCAAAACCGATGACCTCGCTGTGGCGGTTGCGAATCGGAAACATCAGTCGCCCGCGAAAGCGATCATAGTGTTTGCCGTCGTCGCGCGTGACGACGAGACCCACCGCTTCGAGGTCGCGCGCGGTAAAGCCCTTGCTCGTCAGGAAATTTTCGGTCGCGTGCCAATCGTCGAGCGCGAAACCCAACTCGAACGTTTCAATCGTTTCCGGTTTCAGAAAGCGGCGCGCCAGATATTCGCGCGCGAGTTGCGCGGCGGGGTGCTGTTTGAGCAAAGAGTGGTAATGTGCGGCAACCGTCGCGAGCAATTCGCGCTGGCGTTTGCGTTCGGCGTCCTCGCCTGGCGTTTCGCGCATCAGCTCGACGCCGGCGCGTTGCGCCAAACGGCGCAGGGCTTCGCCAAAATCCAGGTTCTCTTTCTTCATCACGAAAGAGAACACGTCGCCGCCGGTGTTGCACGCGCCAAAACAATGCCAAGTGCCCTGATCGGGATAGACGACGAACGACGGTGTTTTTTCGTCGTGAAACGGACAGTTGGCTTTGAACAACCGCCCGGCTTTTTTGAGCGGCACGTACTGCGAGACGACATCTACAATGTCAATTTTCGATTTGACGTCATCTACGACCGACATGAGCCAACCTGTTGAAAAAATTGCCGCGAAAAAATCAAGCGGCGATATATTGTCACAAGTCAGTCAGAATGTCAAGGTAGGGACAAACGCCGCACGCGCCGCAAAATTGCGGCGGGCGCTCACCGATCAAAGTAAATGCTCTTGCCGGTGATGGACAGCGGAATGCCCATCACAAAATCCGCATCAATCATTCCCAGTTCGCGCGCCAACACGCCAACGCGGTACATGATCCGATTGTCCACATTGAGCAGACTCGCCGTTTTGACGGCGGAGCCGAGCGCGATGCCCAGATCGAGCACGCGCAACGCGCATTGGGGACCTTTGAACTCACCGTGTTCGGCGGGAATGCGGTCGTTGCACAAATCCACGCCGCACGCGCCGCAATTGAGATCGAGCGACTTGGCGTCCTTGATGCCGATCAGCATCACCGCGAGCGACGCGGCAATGTTGCGCCCGTCGCGATCAAAGTTGCGTTTCTTCATCCGTTCGCCGTATTGCGTCATCGCTTCGCCCAAGCGCTTGCAATCCTCGCCTTCGATGACCTTGATCACGATATAGTCTTGCCCCGCCGATTTGGGCGCGGTGCGCGCGGCAATCGTCATGAGATCGGTCACGGTTTGAATCGCGGACATGAAAACTCCTTGAGAAAAAATCTAGCGCACTTTGAATAATAGCACGAGCAACAACGGCGTGCCCACCGCCTGCAACAACACAAACCGCACGAGTACCTGGGTGTTCGACCAACCCAAATTGTGCCGCATGTGATCGTGCAAGGGATAGCGCACCGATTTGAAAATGCCGATCTTGAAAAAACGCAACAGCGCCACCTTGAGCAAGCCAGTCGCGCCGTTGACCAGCACGACGCCGGTGACGATGAAAATCAAAAACGGATTGCCGCTCGCCAGGATCAACATGCCGATCAAAAAACCAATCGGGCGCGAACCGGCGTCGCCCATCAACACGGCGCTGGGATTGGCGTTGTACCACAAATAGCCGGTCAAACAGCCCACCATCACAAACGCGGCAATCGCCCACAATGCGCCGTCCGGGTAATGCGGCACGAGCAGGTACTGCGAAATGTCCTTGTGCCCGACGACGCCGTACAGAATCGCGCCGAGAAAAACCAGCGCGAGCGCGGACAAACTGCCCGACAAGCCATCCACGCCGTCGGTGCAATTCGTCGCGTTGATCGTCAGCCAGATCAAACCCGTCGCCAGCGGCACATACACCCAGGGCGAAATTAACACCGGCGTCTTGAGCAACGGCAACCACACCGACACCGTGTCGAACCGCGAAATGATTAGCGCGCCGGCAAACGAAATCGCCAGATCAATCACGCCCAGCCGGTACTCGCCCCATCCGCCCTGGCTCTTGTCGTCGAAAAATCCTTCGAGCATGGCAAACGCCAAGCACACCAGCAACGCCAGCATCCGCCAATCGAACGGGATGACCAACAAACACACGAGGATAAAAATCGAAATGAACAGGACGCCCGCGCCCACTGGCTTGCCCACGCTTTGTTGCGCGCCGACGGCAAACACGCGCCCTTTGTCGGTCGGCAACCGCTGCCACAAGCGCGGCAAGAGAAACCACGTTGCCAGCGAAGCGAGAATCCCACCCAGCCCGATCAGAAACAAGTGCGAAGTCAACAACCGAAACGGACCATAAATCGAAACAAGCTGTTCACCAAGCCACGAAAGCAATTTCGTCCTCTCCTCACCCGAATCACGCCGCGCACGCTTGGCGCGCAGTAGGCAATCCGAAACCAAAGCATGACCGCCGAACGATCAGCCCCACAGCGCGCGCACCTGTTGGTATGCCGCCACGCGGCGCGCCAATTCGTCTTGGGTAACTCCGCGCGCACGCATCTGGCGCGCCGCATTCGCCAAACCCGCGCGCACAATGTGTCCCGCCGCCCAACGAAACGCGCGCGAATAATGTTTCTCGAACAAACGCTTGCGCGCGCGCCACAACTCGACAAACATCGCCTCGCGGAATTGCCGCGTAGATTGTGCTTCGTGGTGCACGATCACCGCTTGCGGCACGCACCAAATTTGCCAGCCCGCGCGCTTGATTCGCAACGCCCAATCAATTTCTTCGCAGTAGATGAAAAATTGATCGTCGAGCCAACCCGCCTGCTCCGCCGCTTGCCGCCGCACGAGAAAATCCGCGCCGAGTGGATGATCCACCGGGAACGGTTCGCCGCGCGCGTAGGCATGGCGCGGGTAACGTCCGTTGAGCCGCGAAGCGGTCAAGCGCCAGTTCACCGGAAAAAAATCGAGAAAGATTTGTGCGAGCGTTGGAAACGCGAACGCGGAATGTTGTAGCGTGCCGTCGCCATACACCAGTTTGCCGCCGCACGCACCGACACGCGAGTGCGCGTCCATAAATTGCACGAGCGTTGCCAATGCGCCCGGCTGAACCTGGGTATCCGGGTTGAGCATGAGCACATATCGCCCGCGCGTCAGCGGAAACGCCTGATTGTTCGCCGCCGCAAAGCCGCGATTCTCCACATTCGCGATCAACTGCACCTGCGGAAAGCGCGCGCGCACCATCGCCGCGCTCTCGTCGCGCGAGGCATTGTCCACCACAAGAATTTCCAATTGCAGATGTGCGGCTTCCGCCCACGCCGCCGTCAGGCATTGCGCCAGTAATTCGCACACGTTGTAACTAACAATCACGATGGAGAGATCAATCGAGGGATTCGACATTTTGGCATCCTGGGTCAAGCGGACGCGTTCGGCGCAACAGCGATCTGTTCGCTCGCCAGCGCCGCCGCGCCAAGCAACCCGGCATCGTCGCCCAACTGCGCTGGCACAATCGCCACGCCCTGCCGCATCGAGGGCATGGCGTACTCGCCAAAGGTCGCCGCCATCTGCGGGTAGATCAAATCCCACGCGTGAATGGCAATGCCGCCGCCCAGTACGAACAATTGCGTATCGAAACTGTGCAACAGCGATACGAGACCCAAGCCAATGTAAAATCCGGCACGGTCGAGAATTTCACGCGCGAGTGGATCGCCGGCGCGCGCGGCTTCGGCAACGATTTTGGCGGTGAGCGGTGCGCCCGCGCCGGCCACTTGCGCGCGCATCATCGTTTCGCGCCCGGCGCGAATCGCCTGGAGCGCCGCGCGCGCGATTGCCGGTCCCGCCGCCAAAGCTTCAAAACAACCCAGGTTGCCGCAATTGCAACGCGGTCCATTCACGTCGAGCGTTTGATGCCCCACTTCGCCGGCGAAACCCCGCGCGCCCAAAAATAATTTGCCGTCCGCAATAATGCCGCCGCCGATGCCGGTGCTGATCGTCAGATAGATCAGGTTCGCCACGCCGCGCCCCGCGCCGTACCGCTGTTCGCCGAGCGCGGCAAGGTTCGCATCGTTGCCGACGAACACGGGCACGCCCAGTTCTTGTTCGAGCCGCGCCTTGAGTGGAAAATCGCGCATCCCGCCGACGTTTGGCGCTTCAAGCACAATGCCGCGCCATGGGTCAAGGGGACCCGGCGCGCCGATCCCAATCGCGCGCACGTGCGCCCACTCATCCGCCGCCGCACGAATCGTTGCGACGATGCGCGCAAACACCGCTTCCACGCCCTCGCTCGTTTGCGATGGTTGAGCAAGCCGGTTCAGCACGCGCCCCTCTGCATCGCACACCGCCGCGCGAATTTGGGTGCCGCCCAAATCTACGGCAATCACTCGGCTGTCCATAATCATCCTTTCCAATTAACTGCCGCCAGTATAGCACGGTTCAGCGAAAAACGAGAAACCCCCGAACTGTTCGGGGCAGAATCAAGTCTGGACATGGGAGACAAGCAGAGGAGCGCGCGCGCGGAGCATCCGGCATTTGCCGGGGATGGACGGGCTTGAGGCGATGCGGCGTTTGCGGCGGGATAGCGATCCGGCGTTGGTGAACCTCACCCAATTGGGGGAGACAATTAGCCGCTCAATAAATCCAATACCTTCGCCAAATTGCTTGCGGTCGTCTTTTCATCCGCGAACCCTGGCACTTGCGTTCCCGCCAGGGCAAGTGTCACGCGAATCTTCGCTAATATTTTTCTTTTTATTCGCGAGATTCGCGGATAAAGATTTTTTTGGCAAAGGTATGGTAAATCGGTAGGAGCGTTGGGTGAAAACGCCTCTACCCGGGATCGTCCGATTCGGCGACGGGAACATGCAACCGTTCGAGCGCGTGCAACGCGTCCGGGTGATCGAGCTGTGCGGCAAGCGCGCACCGATACGCGAGAATCGCGTCGTCAGTGCGGCGTTGCTGTTCGTACGCGTTGCCCAATTCGACCCACAGATCAGCATCCGCTTCCAAGAACCCGCCGGCTTCAAGCGCGCCCGCCGCCTCATCCCACATTTCTTGATCGAGATAAATTCCGGCAAGTTGATGCGCGGCATCGGCGTCGCCTGGCGCCAGATTGAGAATTTGGCGCAACTGATCGATCGCTTCCGATTCGCGTTCCGCTTCCCAGTACAGCGCGGCTAGTTCGTGCCGCGCCTCCAGGTCGAACGGATCGTGGCGGATGACCTCGCGTAATTCGGCAATCGCTTGATCGAGATTGCCTTCCTCGGCGTAGGCGATGGCAAGGTTAAACCGCGCGGCGATGTGCGCGGGATCGCAATCAAGCGCGGCTTGCCATTCGGCGATGGCACGCGTGCGCGCGCCTGCCTCGTCGAATTGGCTGCCCCGCTCAAAGTGCATTTCGGCGGCACGTTGGAGGTCGTCGCTCATACTGAAGTCAGGACAACACTAGGGGCGCAATTCGCCGGCGGGATGCGCCTGCAAAAAAGTGCCCAGCACGCCATTGATAAAGCGCGGCGCGGTGTCGCTCCCAAACGTTTTGGCGAGTTCAACCGCTTCGTTCACCGCGACCTTGATCGGCACATCGGCGTTATGTTGCAATTCGTACAGCGCCATGCGGAGAATGTTGCGATCCACGATGGCGAGTTGATCCACGGGCCATTCGGGCGCGTGCTTGCCAATGATCGCGTCGAGTTGCGCCGCACACGCCAGCACCCCTTGCACGAGCGCGGTCGCAAATGTAACGCCCTCGGCGCTCAGGGCTTCGCTTTCTGCCAAACGCGGCACGACCTCATCGGGCGCGTGCCCGGCGCTGTCAATTTCGTAAAGAGCTTGAAGCGCGAGCGCGCGCGCCTGTCGTCGGACTTTCACGGATGCCTCCGTAGGACGCGTTTAACCGTCGGTCCTACTTACCGATTCGCTGGGCACACGATCAGCAACGTCTTCAATGTGCACATTAATTTCCTTGACGGGCATGCCCACGACGTCGTTGATCGCACGGCTGATTTCGTGTTGGAGCGTTTGACCCAGCGCGAGCATTTGCATGTCCGGCTCGGCGACGATGTAGAGATCGATGGAAACCGTGTGGTCTTCGATTTCAAGTTTGATCCCTTCCGCCGTTTTGCCGTTGAACAAGCGCGACACGCCGCTGGGAAAGCCGGCATACAAGCGCGCCACGCCGGGCGTCGCCAACGCAGTGAGTCGAATAATCTCGATCAACACTTCGGGCGCAACCGTCACCGTTCCCTGATTTTCTTCCATTTCAATTTCCCTTTGTCCGCGCAAGGCACATCCTCGCGCCGACATTGCTACGTCATGCCGCCATCCACCGTGATCACTTGCCCCGTAATGTAACTGGCATCGTCGGAGGCGAGGAATGCGACGACATTGGCGATTTCTTCCGGCGTGCCCATCCGTTGGAGCGCGACAAATTTGAGAATGCCCGCTTTGATGTCGGGCGGCAAATTATTCGTGAGATCGGTCGGCACATAGCCGGGCGCGACGACGTTGACGGCAATATTCTTCGCGCCGTACTCCTTTGCCATCGCTTTGGAAAAGCCGATGATACCGGCTTTCGACGCCGAGTAATTCGTTTGTCCGGGATTGCCGACGACGCCGGCGACGGACGACATGTTGACGATGCGCCCGTATTTTTGTTTAAGCATTTGGCGCAACGCGGCTTTGGACATGTTGAACACGCTTTTCAAATTGGTCTGAATGATGACATCGAACTCGTCTTCCTTCATCAACGCCAACAGCGTGTCACGGGTCGTGCCGGCGTTGTTCACGAGAATGTCGAGCCGCCCGAACGCGTCGGTTGTCGCCTTGACGACACTTTGCGCGACCGCGAATTGACTCACGTCGCCGGGGATAGCGAGAGCCGTGCCGCCTTGCGCTTGAATCGCGGCGACGACTTGCGCCGCTTGCTCCGCGTTTTTGTTGTAATTCACGCCGACGTGCGCGCCGAGCGCGGCGAGTTTGAGCGCGCACGCACGCCCAATCCCGCGCGATGCGCCGGTCACAAGCGCGACTTTACCGGTGAGTTCCATCCACATTCCTCCTACGCCGCCAGGCGGCTATATGATCGCACGGGCACCTGGAGCAAGCGCGGTGGGCGCGCTTTGGATCGCGCAATGCGCTCGATCTTTTTCATCACCCGCGCATCAAAATAACGTTCGCCGCACAATTGACAAACGAGCGTTGGAACATTTTCGATCACAACCAGGTTGCCTTGCCAACGGTGGGTGACGGTCACTTTTTTGGCGACCAGCGTGCCGTCACAATATTCGCAACCCATTATGCGTAATTCAGCTTTATGTCACGCTGAGGCGTAGCCGAAGCGCCTTTTGGTGTGTAGAGGAGACGTGCACACGTTAGGTAATCGCGCTCGCTATCGTCGAAACATCTTTTCTCGCATAGAAGAGACCCTTC
>CAIKBD010000332.1 GCA_903825565.1 uncultured Anaerolineales bacterium
TGACTGCAACTTGGTCGAGATGTTCAAAAAATTTTAGGGACGCCATCAAGTAGACGAGCTCATCGGCGCGGCCCATGCTCGTTTGTACCAATCCGTCGTATTCGCCGCGCCGGAGTTTCTCGGCCACGCCTTCACGATTCTTGCGGAGCAATGCCCATTGCATGGCGGGTCACCTGCCTTTCAAGCCAAGTATACTCGCCTTGTGGACTTAATTCAATTTCTCTGCAACTCAGTGTAGCGCAACTCAAAAACCGCAAATTTCCCAAAGAAATTCGCGGTTTGTATAAGAGGAAACGGCACTTGGATTTTCAAATCGCCAAGTCGTTGTGCTCTGCGATTGAGCCGAGTTGCGCGATTTGCGCGCGCGTAAACCCGGCGCGTTTGACGGGCACACAATAATCAGCGGCGCGAACGCGACCGGCAAGTCCTTGAATTTTTGGTGACCCCGCGTGAGGATGACGAACAACACAATCGGTTCGAGCGCGTAATTGGGTTGACCCGCGCAATACAATTCGCGCGCGACATTCGCGAGCAGACCGAACATCCCGGAAGTCGCGGGAAGAAAATTTACGATGCCCCCAAGACGCCGTATCAACGCGTGTTAGACGTGTCGGAGATCAGCGATGAAGCAAAAGCCAATATTTTTCAACTTAGACTCGCCGCCGCCGCCGCCATTGATGGTACACGTACGTCGCCAGCCCACTCCCCCCACTTGCGAACAACAGCAAGGTGTCCGCCTCAGGCACTTCGGCTGGCTTGGGTACAGGAGGATTGGGAGCACTCGGATTCGCAACGTTCATCGGATCGCTCGAGCTATCATTGGAAATATCTGGATCCCCCGCGGCTTGGACGGATGCCACGTTCGTCGCGGCGGGAACTGCCTCGGGTCCGATCAATACCGTTGCGGTAAGCGTCGCACTGTCACCGGGATTCAAGATACCCGTGAATGTGCAGGTGAATTGTTGTCCGCTTACATTCCGCGCAACCGCCAAGCGGGGTGTAGCAGTTGGCGTGCGCGTCGGCGTCCGCGTGAATGTCACGGTGGGAGTGAGCGCGCGCGTCGTGGTCGGGGTTGGTGTCGTGCTGATCCTTGCCGTTGGTGTCGGGCTAGCCGTCGTCGTCACTGCAGACGCGGGCACGATGGTCGCGATTGCCAGGGCGGCTGTCTTGGTTGGTGTCGAGGTCGCGGCAGATGCGGCAACCGTGGACGTGCGCGTGTTCGTCGCCGTAGGTGCAACCAACTGGGGCGTAGTTCGCGTCGCAGTTGCCGTTGGGACAACAACCTGGGTTGTAGTCCGCGTCGCGGTTGCCGGCGGCGCAACAACCTGGGTCGCGGTCCGCGTGGCAGTCGCCGTCGGCGTAACAACCTGAGCCAGGAATGTAAAACCTCCGGCAGATGCGGCGGCATCGCTCATCCACGCAAACGACTTGGCTCCAACAGTCGGCGTCAGTGTTGGCGTGTTCGCCGACACGCGGCTTGTCACGCGTGTCGGTGTCGCGGTTTGCGTCGGTGGGCTGGATGTCACGGTCGGCGTACGCGTGGGCGGCGTCGGAACTGGCGTTGCGCCCAGTGTTGCCGTTTTGACGATGGCTTGGGTTGGCAATGCCGTTGGCGTGACGGTTGCCGTGCGCGTGAGCGTTGCCGCCATAGTCGCGGCGCGCGTGATCGCGGCCGTTGCGCCAACAGTTGACGTCAGCGTGCGCGTTGCAGTCAAGAGCCAAGTTGGTGTCCAGGTTGCGGTGCGCGTCCAGGTTGCCGTTGGCGTGCGCGTCAGTGTCGGCATGGCAAGCGACGATGTCTTGGACGTTACCCCGCAGGACCAACCCGGTGCCGTCACGGAAACGAGCGACAAACCATTCGGCAAAATATCAGTCACGGTAATGGGACCGGTCGTGGGACCGAGACCAACATTGTTGACCTTCAAGGTATAGACGATCGTTTGCCCGACCAGCGGATTGCCGG
Organism: uncultured Anaerolineales bacterium; assembly: GCA_903825565.1. Classification (GTDB taxonomy): domain Bacteria; phylum Chloroflexota; class Anaerolineae; order UBA4142; family UBA4142; genus CAIKBD01. The sequence goes on from CAIKBD010000332.1 coordinate 1,964, forward strand.
TGTGGGTCTTGGTAATCGTGACATCGGGATAATTGCCGGCGACCGGTACCGCATCGCTCGACACGTTGTTGTTTGGCGTGGGATCTGTGCCGTTCGTGCCGTTGTCAGTGATGCGCGCGGTATTATTGATTTGCGTGACGCTACCGGCAAGTGAATCATCCACAGTGACAACGAAACGCGCCGCGCCGTTACCGTTAGGCGCAACGTCGCCCAGATTGAGGCGGCACACGCTGTTCGCCTTATTGTCTGGATTGCATAGCCAACCAAATGTACTCAGCGCCAAGTTGAACGTCGTGCCAACCGGAATGACATCGGTGATGAATGCGCTCGGCGCAGTTATCCCGCCGGTGTTCGTGTAATTCAGAGTAAACGTCAACACACTGCCGTGCGTCACACTGATCGCCGTGTGCGATTTGATAATTTGCAGATCGGGCAGATTGCCGGAAAGCGGTGTCGTATCGGTGGTCACGTTGTTGTTCGGATCGGCGTCTGTGCCGTTCGCGCCATTATCGCCGATGCGCGCCGTGTTGGAAAGCGTCGTAACACCCGGCGACGGCGGGCTGTTCACGCGCACGGCAAACTGCACCGAGCCGCTCGCGCTTCCGTTCAACGAGGCAACCCCGTACGTGCATGGCGTCCCTGCCGGGCTGGCTGGATTGCTGGTGCAACCACTCCACGTCCCCGCCGGTCCGAAGAAAGTTGTTTCCGCCGGAACGGTTTCGGTGATGACGACATTTGTGGAAGCGATGTTGCCATTGTTGGTGTACCACAAGGTGTACGTGATGATACTGCCCGCTGTCACCGACAAGCCGCCATCACTTTTGGTGATCGCCAGTTCCGGCGCGACAGTAAGTGGCGTTGTATCTTGCGCGGTGTTGTTGTTCGGGTCCGATTCCGCACCGCTCGTGCCGTCGTCACCCAGCCGCACCGAATTGGTAATCAGGTTCACGCCGCTGGGAAGCGGGCTAACTACCCGGACTGTGAATTGGACTGAACTGTTTGCGCCGACGCCGAGCGTCCCGATGTTGCGCACACACAACGTTCCCGCGCCATCGCCGACATTGCACGTCCACGTGCCGGTCGGTCCTGCAAAAGTGGTGTTGTTCGGCACGGTTTCGGTGATCAGGACATTTGCCGCGGCGATGTTGCTCGTCGCCGCGTTCGTATAGCGCACCGTGTACGCGATGGTGGCGCCGGGCGTGGCGGATGCCCCACCATCATTTTTCGAAATCGTCAGATCGTGGGACACGTTCAACGGCGTGGTATCGGTGCCGGTGACGGGCGTGGGCGTTTCGGTGCTGGTGATCGCCACTGTGTTTGCGATGGTCGTCACACCCGCGGGCAAGGGGCTGTTCACAGAGACGGTGATCATGCGCGTGCCGGACGCGTTTGCCGCGAGAGCGCCAACATTCCACGTCACGCGCCCGCTCGCGAACGTGCCGCCATTGCTCGCCGCGACGAACGCGGTGTTTGCCGGAATCGTGTCGCTGATCGTCACATTCGTCGCGCCGATGTTGCCGGTGTTGGTGAAGGCGATTGTGTAAACGATGTTGCCACCGGGAGTGGCGGTGATGCCACCATCGCTTTTGCCGATTTGCAGAACTGGGGAACCGACAATCGGCGTTGTGTCCTGCGCGGTATTATCGCCCGTGTTCGATTCCGCGCCGCTCGTGCCATCATCGCCGATCCGGACGTTGTTCGTGATCGTCGTTGTGCCGCCGGGGAGAGAGCTGTTGACGGTGAACGCAATGACAATCGAA
>CAIKBD010000333.1 GCA_903825565.1 uncultured Anaerolineales bacterium
ATCCCTGGCGCATTCAAAATGGGAAATACCTGGTGCATCCCCGGCGACTGGGTCCCCCCTGCTCTCCCGCGCGGTCGCCCCAAATCTATCGCCGCGCGAAAGCCGGATCATGCGTAAGCGCGGTTGTACGCGCGTAGAAAAAATAGAAACGGTAAAAACATATGGCTCGTCCTCGTAAGAAACCAACCACTTTTCCTCACTATATTCTCCTCCGCGACGCCGCCAAGCAATATCATCTCTCCGCGGATTTCCTGACGCGTCTTGTCAACGACGGCAAAATCCCGGCAGTGAAAGTGAACGGGGATTTAGCGGTGGAGGGTGAAAAATTAAATGTGATCACAAAAAAGATTGAGATCGAAGTCACCTTGCGACAAAAATATTCTCATCTACGCGGTATTCCTATAACGTTGGTTGAGGCAGAGAAGAAGTACAAAATTAGACGGACTAGTGGTTATGCCGATGAGTGGTTAGAGGTGTGGTTACACCGCCCCTGTCTTTATCGGGCAGGGGAGCAAGCGAGCGCAAATCTACGCGAGGATTGTCTGGCTTTTGCCGACAAATAACAAATTTGCCGCCAGAAGCGAGCCAATCGCTCGAAACAAATCCCGCTCGAAAAAGTAGACCGTCGTCAACGGCTAGTCACTTGAGCGGTTGGCCGTTGGCGTGAATAGGATACGCAGATGGACAAGACAAGTCCATAAAAATATAGGTGTTGATTTGCCGAAGTCACCCTACCCAATCCCGCGCAATCAATTCGGCTTGTTCAAGCACCGTCTGGGTCGCCTTCTCTTGCTTGTCCGGCGGATAGTCGTACTTGCGGAGCAGTCGCCGAACCATCACGCGGAGTTTGGCGCGCGCCGTCTCACGCACCGTCCAGTCAATCGTCGCATTGCGATGCACCGTGTCCACGAGTTCACGCGCAATCGTTTTGAGCGTGTCATCGCCAAGCACCTTGACCGCGCTATCGTTCACTTCGAGCGCATCGTAAAACGCAAGTTCGTCTTCGCTCAAGCCCAGGTCGTCGCCGCGTTGACGCGCCTCGCGCATGTCCTTTGCTAACTGCACCAACTCTTCGATGACCTGCGCCGTATCGAGCGCGCGATTTTGATACGCGCGAATGCTGCGCTCCAACATTTCGGCGAACGAGCGGGATTGCACCAGGTTCTTTTTCGCGCGCCGGCGAATTTCATCGTTGAGCAATTTTCGCAAAAGTTCGACAGCGAGATTGCGATGCGGCATTCGGCGCACTTCGGCGAGAAATTCGTCGGATAGAATCGAAATGTCCGGTTTTTTCAAACCTGCCGCCGAAAAAATATCAATCACCTGGTCGGACGCGACTGCGCGCGAAACGATTTGCCGAATTGCGTGATCGAGTTGGTCTTCGGGTTTGCGATCGGTTGTCGTGTCTTTGGCGATTGCCGCGCGAACAGCTTGAAAAAACCCCACGTCATCACGAATCGCAATCGCTTGCGCGTGTGGCACCGCGAGCGCGAATGCTTTCGAGAGCGCGGTAACATTTTCGAGCAGACGCGCTTTGCCATCCTCTTGCGCGAGGATATGTTCTTGCGCCGCCGGCAACAAGGACAATTTTTCCCCAGGTGTGCCGGTCGTCCAGCGCGACCAATCGAAACGATAGAACATGCCGCGACAGATTTCGTA
>CAIKBD010000334.1 GCA_903825565.1 uncultured Anaerolineales bacterium
CCGCCCCATCAATGTGGAGCGGTTGTTAAAGTGTCGGAACGGGAGCGTGCGTTAGGCGGATTCTTGCACGACGATTCCCTGGTCATCCAAGATGCATCCGCAATTCCCGCAAATTTCCGTGCTCCCTGCGATGACTGCCACCTTCGCATTGCACGGGCAGACCACCGTGAAAACCTGGGCAGAGGCGACGTTCCCTTCGACCACCTGCTCCGCCTTTGCCGCTTGCACCGTGTCCGGGTCGGGGTCGGACGATTCGTTTTCGGCAGCGGTATCGTTCACCGCATTGATACTCATGGGCATCAACACGGTGCGGAAGCCGCGCGCGTTCATAAACATCGGCTTGCTGGGTTCGGTCACCTGCATCGGCACCGGCGTCTCACCGTCACCAAACGCCACCGCTTTGATGATGTCCGCTAGGTAGCGCACGTTGAACGCAATCTCGAATTTATCGGCGGGCGCATCCTCGCCGAACAGGACCGCCACCGTCGCGGCATAGTCGCCGTGTTCGAGCGAGTTCGCCCCCACCACCACACGTTGCTTTGGCACGTTGCACTTGAGGCGCACGGTTTTGTTATCGGCAAACTGTTCCGCCGTTTTCAACGCCCCCAACGTCGCCAGCGGCAACGGTATCGTTTTGAGACCAGCGGGCGCTTTGAGAATTGAGGTAAGGTCGGGATACGTGCCGTCAATCAGATTATAGAGGACCGTCCCTTCGAGCGTCGTCATCATCGCAAATCCTTCAGCGGACACCGGTTCCGGTTCCGGTTGCGTAGCATCACCCTTTTTGCCTTTGCCCTTTTCGGCTTTGGGCAAGTGGGCGAAGAACGCCAGCGTGAACAAATCGCTGTCCGGCGTGACCGTTTCGGATTCTTCAGTGTCGGAGGCGCGTGCGGCATCCAGCGCGGCAATCAACCGCAACGTTTCGGTAAAGAAGCGCGCCGGCACGATAACATCGAGCGCGTGCCGCCAGGACTTGGGCGTTTGGTCGCCGAGGAAAAATTCGCACGGCACGGACTTGACCGTGAGTTGGGCGAGCCGGAAACTATCCGCCCCCTCGAGCTTGACGGTGGTCTCGCCATCGGGCTTGTGCTTGGGAGCATCGGCGGTGATGTGGATGCCCGAAAGCACCGGGCGCGCGTCGGAGGTATCCGTGAACGGAAGCACGCGCTTGCTGATCGCCTGCAATTGGTCGGCATCCAATTCGAGTTCCGCCACCTTGACTGCACCGTTCGCGTATGGGGACACCAGCGGAAAGTCTGCACCCGGCAAACACTTGAGCGTGGAGGCGAGGGTGCGCGCGGTGACGGCAGCGGTCAAGGATTGCGCGTTCACCGAGATACGCACGGCTTGCGTATCCTCAACTCCGGCGATCACCGTCGCGAGCACTTGGGGGAGACAGATGACCCCCGAGCGGTTCACGTGAGCGGGCAACGTGCGCGTGATGGCGACTTCCAAATTCGTTGCCGCGACGGTGATCTGTTTCAGCGCGGCGTTCGCCTCCACATGCACCATCGTGAGGACGGGTAACGAAGCGCTTTTGCCGTGAGCACGGGCAACGTCGTTCAAGGCGATAGTAAACGCGCCGGCATTCACGGTAAAGTCGGGGTCGGGGCGCGCGAGGTCTGCGAGCGAGCCGAGTTCGGGTTCTTTGACGGGCGGGGGTGTGGGTTCTTCGTCATCCAATTCTGCGAGGTCTGCCACCTCTGCGGCTTGGGCTTGAACAACTTTCGGGTCAATAGTTTGGGTACTCATGAAACGTTTCTCCTTTCTCAAATGTGAATGGGGATGTGAATGATTGGCAGTGCGGTAACAAGTTGACGGAATAGGCAACTCCTTTCTGAGTTTGGTTTGATGCGACAAATCTTTAATGGATAAACAGTTTAGTCAAGCAACGAATTGAGCGAATTGGTTTAACGAATTGGCATGGCGGGAATTAAACTGCCAAAAGTTAAGTGGCTGAACCGATGCTTGTGTTACTTGGACGCGGATGTGATGAACACCGCGAAATTATGCGGGGCGTGTTTACCATACATTGCCGCTTTTTGCTCGGCATACCCGCGCGCATCGCCAACCTCAAAGAACGTCGCCAATTTGAACGCGCGGTGCTTGAGGTAGTCCACCGGGCGAGTACGCCACAATGCGCGATACTCCGGGAGTGGGTCTTGGAGCGGTTCAACGGGCAAGAGCCAGACGGTCAACGACTTGGTATACGTTTCAATACGTTGCACGATTGGGATCGGTGCGCCGAAGTCTTGCCGATAAACCCAGTGCGTATCCCAATGCCCTTGCGGGCAAGCGCAAAAATCGGTGATTCGCGCGCGCTCGCGCTCCGCCAGGTCGTAGGCGTTCAAATCTTTGGGAGCGCGAAACGTGATGTCGCACTGATTGCAATGGATGACTGTGCCAGTTCGGACTAACATAATACCCCTTTTCAGCGCAACTCCCGCGTGCTGGCGGGAGTTGCACGTTGCAAACAGTTACCGAGTGGCCGGTGCGTGCACGACGCGCCGCAGGCACGCTTGGCAAATCCCCTGCTTGACGTGCACGTGCTTACACTCGCTACCAAACCGCGCATTGCCAATCGCGAGTTGGAGTGCGTACCATTCCGCGTTAGACAGTTTGGCAAACGGGTCGTGCAACTTGGCACGTAATTCTGGGTCGAGCGAGTTGGAGTCAAACATTTGATTGGTTTCCTTTGGCTTGGTTAATTTTCTGCCGTCACTTTCTCACAGACAAGACCCAGGGTCAATCTTTTTATCCCCCAGTTTTATCCCAGACATAGATTGGCTGTGAGAGACACAAAAGGATTTTGGACGGGGAAAGATAGGGCTGGGTCGAAATAAATGCCTGTAGTGACCCAGGAATGAACGAGTGCGAGTGGAAACTTGGGAGAGCCAAAAGAAACGAGCGGTGCGGGATTTAGGATGTGGCGGGCTTGGAAAATGCCTGAGAAACACCCAGAATGCCCCCAAGCCCAGTAGGCGCGTAGAAGCGCACGGAAACGTACCGCGGAAACGTACCGCGGCAGGCGCACGGAAGCGTACCGCGGAAACGTACCGACGCGCCACGAAGCGGCTTGTAGTTTGATTGTGGAATTTAAGTGGCACGCAGAAGCGTGCCATCCGTGAACAACGAGAGGATAGCGACCGAATGGATGACCCCACCCCAGTGCCCAGCCCAGCCGCTGGCTCAATCAACGCCAAGATGCGGGACCGCATTATCGAGTTCAAGAAACTGCCCGCGCGCGAACTCTTGGACAATGACGGCAACTGGTGCCTGCATCCCGCGATGCAGCGCGACGCCCTCACCGGCGTCTTGTACGAAGTCGGCAAAGTCCAGGCGCTCGTCGCCTATTATTCCGAACGCAACGGCAAGAAACTCACGCTCATTGACGGGCATCTTCGCAAGGACATTGACCCAGACCTCGAATGGTGGGTCGCCATCACCGACCTCAACGATGCCGAAGCCGACTTGATTCTGCTCTTGTTCGACCCGCTCTCCGCAATGGCGGAACGCGATGAGTCGAAAGCCCTGGCAATCGCCGAACGCGTGCGCGCGGATAATCTTGCCGTCCAAGCGCTGGTGCGACGCGTCGTCGAAGGCGCTGAGTTCGACACAGACGAAGCCGAGGACGCGGACGAGGGTAAAGGGGGCAAGGATGTGCCCGAAATGGATCTGCAACCGTTCGAGCACTATGACTATGTGGTGCTGATTTTCCGCAACACGTTCGACTGGACGCGCGCCCTGGAAACGTTCGGACTTGAATCCAAATCGCAGGACATCGGCAAGGGGCGTAGCAAACACGTGGGCTTGGGGCGCGTGGTCGAAGGTTCCAAGGTGCTGGATATGTGCGCGGCGACATTCCCGCCCATCAAACCCAAGGCGGAACCAGCCGAATGAGCCAATCAACCGCAAGAAGGACTAGCACATGAGTGTGCGAATTGTCATTCCCAGCAAAAGCCGCGTCGCCGAATGTCGGCGCGCTCTGCAACTCTTGCCCGATGCGCTCGTTGTCGTCAGCGAAGACCAGCGCGAACTCTATAAACCATTGGGGGTAGAAGTCCTTGCCCATCCCGCCACTATTAGCGGGATTGGTCCGCTCAAAAACTGGATTATGGACAACGTGCCCGATGAAACCTTGTTCATCATTGATGATGATGTCAAGTGGGTGCGCGTTCCCGTCGGACGCGAAACCAAATCCGAAATTATCCGCGACCCGGCTTCCGTGCGCCAAATCATCGAGAACGCGGCGATCATCGCCAAAGGCATGGGCGCGCCCGTGTTCGGCTTTGATCAATCCGGCGGCGATACGCGCAAGTTCAATCCCGCCCATCCCTTCCGCTTGAGCGGGTGGGTCGGCGCGCAAATGGGCATCGTCGGACGCGCGATTCGCTACGATCCAAATCTACGCATCCGCGCGGACATTGACTTTTGTCTCACCGCGCTCTTGCAGGCGCGCATCATTTTTCAGGACACGCGTTTTAGTTTCATCCATGAGCCGCGCTTTACATATCGGGGTGGCAACTCGGCACTGCGGAGCGGGGATCGCAATCAGCAGGAACTCGTCTACTTGAAAAACAAGTGGGGCAAGGTAATCTCACTGAAGGAAACCGCAACCACGCTCCGCATCGTCACGCACGTCAAACGGCGCGCCATGCAAAAGGGCGACGGCAAAGGCGGCGGGGGTAAGGGCAAAGGCAAGCATCGTAGCGAGAGTGAGGAACTATCATAGCGTTGACATCAACACAATGCTCATCAATCTGGAACGCATCTGGGCTTGATGTCAGCAAGGACGGATTCACCGTGAAAATCAGCATCCTGGGTTTAGGGTACATCGGCACGACCTTGTTCGCCTGTTTGCCGAGCGAGAACCGGCACGTCGTAGGATACGACCCGCGCTATTCCACTCTGGACGAATTGTTCCACAGCGATGTCGCCAATACGGAACCAGAACTGCGCGCCTACCTGGACGACGCTCGCGCCAACGATTGGTTGACGCTGGCTACCACGCCCCGCCAAGCGGTGCTCGCCAGTGATGTCACCCTGGTCTGCGTCGGCACGCCCGCGACACCCAACGGCGAACTCAACTTGGATGATCTTGAGCAAGCCACACAGCAACTCGGCACCGCCCTGCGTGAAAAGGCGGGTGAGCACCTGGTCATCCTGCGGAGCACCGTTCCACCCGGCACTACCCGTGACTACTTTGAACCATACTTGCGGAACATCTGCCCCAATCCCGGCGTGCGCGTCGTGTACCAACCCGAATTCCTGCGCGAAGGTTCCGCAGTGCGCGATTTCTTCAACCCGCCCTTCACCGTGTTCGGTGCGGCGAACTATGATGCGTTGACCCTAAGCACACTCAGAACGCTCTCTGCCGATGTCAGCGGCACGCTGTTCTTTCTCGAACGCGAAGCGGCAGAAATGTTGAAACTCTCCTGCAATGCCTTCCACGCGCTCAAAGTCGCGTTTGCGAATGAGATTGGCGCAATTTGTCAGGCGTGCGGGATTGACAGCGGGCAAGTCATGGACACGCTGGTGCGCGATACGCGCTTGAACATTTCGCCGCAGTACCTCAAACCCGGCTTTACGTTTGGTGGACCGTGTCTGCCCAAAGACCTGGACGCCCTGTGCGCGTTTGCCCAGTTTGGCGAACTGGGCGGCAACGCGGGCGTCGCCATTCCGCTCTTGAGTCACATCCAGGCGAGCAATGCGGCGCATCTCCAACGCGCCGTGACAGCCGTGCGCGAGACCGGCAAGCAACGTGTGGGCGTGATTGGCGTAGCGCACAAGCGCGGCACGCGCGATTTGCGCCAGAGTCCGGCGCGCGAATTGATGTTGCGCTTGCGGGCAGACGGCTTCACGGTTGCGGCATACGACGACTGCTTGACGCACGCAGACTTGTCCGAGTGCCGCGATTCGCTGGCGGAACTGATTGCCGAGAGCGAGGTGCTGGTGCTCGTGGATCGCCGGTATGCCGAGATTGAACCCTGGCTGACAACTCGTGGCGACTATTCGCAGGTCATCCTGGACTTGACCACGACCGACGCGCCTCACGCCGCGGTCAAACGGATTTGTTAGCCACAGCGGTGGAGCCACGAAGATGTCTGTGACCAACGCCTTGACGCGCGAGTGTTTGCACCTGTTACGGTTGCGGGGTGTGCTGGCGTGGCGCAACAACACGGGCGCGCTGACGATAGCGCGAACGAATGGACGCACCCAGTTCCTCCGCTTTGGCGAGGTTGGTAGCGGGGATATTTTGGCGGTTATGCCGCAAACGGGACGCTTTCTGAGCATCGAGATTAAGACGGGGCGCGACACCCTGCGGCAGTCTCAAAAAGAATGGATTGCCCAAGTGCGGGCACAGGGCGGCTTGGCAATCGTGGTGCGTTCGCTGGGTGACCTGTGCCGGTTTCTCGACCAGCAGGAAAATTACATGGCGCTCAATCCAACGCGGAGTAGC
>CAIKBD010000335.1 GCA_903825565.1 uncultured Anaerolineales bacterium
GACAAATTTCCAAATGTGTCCTACGCGTCTTGGGCATCGGTGGTTCGTGGGACAAATTTCCAAATGTGTCCTACGCGTCTTGGGCATCGGTGGTTCGTGAGACAAATTTCCAAATGTGTCCTACGCGTCTTGGGCATCGGTGGTTCGTGGGACAAATTTCCAAATGTGTCCTACGCGTCTTGGGCATCGGTGGTTCGTGGAACAAATTTCCAAATGTGTCCTATGCGCCTTGTGCTTCGGCAGTTCGTGGGACAAATTTCCAAATTTGTCCCACACGGTTGGGGGAAACTATGCGCGTCTTGTTCATCGGCGGCACCGGCGTCATCAGTTCGGCGTGCTCGCAACTTGCGGTCGAACGCGGAATCGATCTGTACCTGCTCAATCGTGGCGCGACGCAACGCGTCCCGCCGCCCGGCGCGCAGATCATCCGCGCCGACATTCGCAACGTGGAGGAAACCCGGCGCGCGTTGGGCGCGTTGCAATTCGACGCGGTCGTGAATTGGATCGCCTACACGCCCGCGCACATTCAAACCGACCTGGAACTGTTTCGGGAGCGCACGGCGCAGTACGTGTTCATCAGTTCCGCGTCGGTGTACCAAAAGCCGCCGGTCAGTTTGCCGATCACTGAATCCGCCGCGCTGTTCAATCCGCACTGGCAATATTCGCGCGACAAGATCGCGTGCGAAAATATTTTGACGCACGCGTACCGCGAGACGCAATTTCCGGCGACCATCGTGCGCCCATCGCACACGTACGACCAAACGAAAATTCCGCTCCCCGGTAAATGGACGGCGGTGGAGCGAATGCGGCGCGGCAAGCCGGTGATCGTGCACGGCGACGGCACGTCGTTGTGGACGCTGACGCATCACCGCGATTTCGCCCAAGGGTTCCTGGGTCTGCTCGGCAACACGCACGCCCTCGGCGAAGCGTTCCACATCACATCGGACGAAATTCTCACGTGGAATCAAATCGCCGAAATTCTCGCGCGCGCCGCGGGCGCAACGCCGCGCTTCATCCACATCGCGTCCGAATTCATCGCGGCGTTCGACGCCGAGTGGGGCGCGGGCTTGCTCGGCGACAAGGCGCACAGCGCGATTTTCGACAACACCAAACTCAAACGCGCCGTGCCGGATTTCGTCGCCGCGATCCCGTTCACCCAGGGCGCGCGCGAAATGCTCGCCTGGTTCGACGCCGATCCCGCGCGCCGGGTCGTGGACCCGCAACTCGATCAAGTGATGGATCGGATCATTGCCGCGAACGACGCGGGCTTGCGCGCCGCGCGATGAACGGGCGCGAACGGATGGCGCGCGCGATGCGCCACCAACCGGTGGATCGCGTGCCGGTGATGTGCCAACTCGCGCTGGGACATTATTTTCTCAACACACCGATTCCGCCGCACCGCATCTGGTTCACGAGCGAAGGGTTCGCCGATGCGCTCGTGCAATTGCAACGCCGCTATCGCTTCGACGGAATTTTGATCAACCTCCCCGGCCGTCCCGCCGATTTGCTCGCCGACGACACTGCGCTTAAAGCGACGCCGGACGGCGAATGGTTGACGTGGCGCACCGGCGAGAAAACGTTTGTGCCGCGCGACGACAATCCGCACCATTTTGCCGCCGATGGTTCCGCGCCGCGCCGCGCCAAGTTTGAAACGCTCGACCCGGATCGCCTGGACGCGCTCGACGATCTCGCCGGGTTTATCTGGAACATTTACCACACGCCGCGCCTGCGCGTGCCGGGCGCGTGGAATCGCGTGCCCGATTATTTTTTCCGCACGCTCGATCTCGTCCGCGAAAAATCCGGCGGCGCCGTTTCGATTCATGGCGAAGTGTTTTCGCCGTTCACCTATTTTATGGAACTGTTCGGCTACGAATCGGCGTTGCTCGCGCTCGTCGCCGATCCCGGCAAAGCGCACGCGATCCTGGATCGGTTGAGCGCGGCGGCAGTGGCGTGGGCAGTCGCGCAAGCGCGGCACGGCGTGGACGCAGTGCTGATCTCGTCGGCGTTCGCCGGCGGATCGTTCATCTCGCCGAAAATGTACCGCGCGTTTGTTCTGCCGTACGAGCGGCGCGTGACCGTCGCGGTGAAAGCAGAAGGCGTGCCGGTCTACACGCACACATGCGGCAAAATCGGCGACCGCTTGGAATGGATGGCGGAAACCGGCACGCAAGGAATTGACACGCTCGATCCGCCGCCGCTCGGCAACATCGAACTGGCGCAAGCCAAACAACGCATCGGCGACCGGCTGTTCATCAAAGGCAATCTCGATTCCGTCGCATTACTCAACTGCGCGACCCCGGCGCAAGTGATCGCGCAAGCCGCCGCGTGTTTGCGCGCCGGTGCGCCGGGCGGCGGCTATATTTTGAGCACCGCGTGTTCCGTCGCGCCGCGCGTCGAACCTTGGAAATTGGAACTGTTGGCGGAGGTCGCGCGAGACGACCAGTTTGACGACATTTCGTTCTTGAACATGAGGGAAGGCAACAAATACATCCATAGGAGATTCCACGTTGAAAATCCTAGCGCACAGGTTGATTGATGCTTCTGTTCGGTTCCTTGCTTCCACCGCAATTGTTGTTTCCATTACAGCCGTGATATTTTTTGTAGGTATGTCTATCTTTTGGTTTCTGGACAGCCCTGCGGCGAGGGGATGGCGGGCGTTAGGCTCTCCGCCTGAGAAACCAGCAAAGATTGTAATGGCAGAGTTTGAAGATATCTGGATTCAGTCGGTCACAGGGAAGATGTACTCCTGTGCAACCTATACACAAGGTCGTTGCTGGACGGAAAGGTCAGAGCCACCTGGCGCTCCTAGAAATTTCTGCCGCCCTAGTTATGCTGAATCAATTCGTGAACCGAATGGCAAGATTATTGACAAAGCCGTAACGTGCTGGAGCGATAGGGGTGAATCGAAATATGTCCTGAGTGAGGATGGGCATGTGTGGGTATGGGAATATAGATATCAGTCCCCCTACACCAGCATTGGTAATCAGATAACCAATACCATCTGCATTCTTATTATTGGAATAGTATTTGGTGTTTTTGTTGCAGTGATAATTTCACGAACTAAGAGTCCATAAAAGAATAACTTCAACGGCAGGGTAGCGCGCGGTTGGAAGTAACTTTCGATGCACCCGCCATTGCGCGGTGTTGTAGCGTCCTTGCACGAGATCGCGCATTTCAGCGGCGCGGCATCGGCGGCGATTGCTTTTTCGCTGGCTTTCGATTATGCTTATCAAAGGTGATCGGTGCGCACGCCGGCGATGCGAAAAATATGGCGGGCGCGACCATGCGAAAATACCGGATTATTGTTTACCGCCCGGTGAAAGGAGGTTCACGCGCACAAAAAAATTCCAGCCCCAGTATTTTACCGTTCAGATCAACCAAAGGAGATTGAGAAGATGAAACGACTGTTTGTGTTCATTGCCTTGCTGACGATTGCGGCAATGTTTATCGCCTGCGCGCCCGCGCCGACGCCTGCACCGACTGCCGCACCGCCGACCAAAGCGCCCGAAGTGAAACCGACGAGCGCGCCCGCGCCGACCCAGCCACCCGCCGCTAAAGCTGTGACGATCACATTCTATCAACGCGGCTATGTCGCCGGCGGCACGGACGCCACGGCGATCACGACCGACAAGGCGATTGAGATCTTCCAGAAGAATAACCCGAACGTCAAGATCAACATTGTCGGCATTCCCTGGACGGCGGAAGGCGACACGAAACTCGAAGCCGCGCTCGCCGCAAAATCCGACATCAACCTGTTCCGCGTCACCAGCCCGAACTTGCCGCGCTATGCCAAGCAAGGCATCTTGTCGAACATCGAACCGTTCTTGACCGACGCCGACAAAACCGATTTTTATCCGAGCGGTTTTCAAGTGGCAACGATTGACGGCAAGGCATGGGCGTGGCCCCTCTGGGTGACGGCGATCAGCAACTTTGCCAACACCACCATCTTCAAGGAACGCGGCGTGGATTTGCCGACGCTCGCCAAACCCTGGACCTGGGATCAGTTCGTGGACGCGTGCAAGAAACTGACGTACAAGAAAGCGGACGGCACGCAAGTGTACGGCTTTACCGCCTCCTCCAAGTGGGGCGCGGTCGAGTACTATCCCCTGATGTACATTGACGGCGGGCGCATCCTCAGCGCGGACGGCAAAAAGTTCGTGCAGAATGACGCCGCCGGCGTTTCGGCGTTGCAAAAGATCGCCGACCTCGCGCTCGTGCACAAGTGCACGCCGCCCGATTTCGGCACGGTGGATCAAGCCGGCGTGCGCGCGCAATTCAAAGATCGCCAAACCGTCGCGCTCTTGATGAGCACGCCCGGCTTTTTGCCCGATCTCGACGCCGCAAAATTCCCCGTCGCCGTGGTGCCGCCGCCAACCGGCGCGACGAACAAAATGGTGACGAACGGCGCGTTCGGTTTGTACGCGGTGGTCAAAGTGGACGATCAAGACAAATTGAAAGCCGCGCACGAATTTGCCAAGTATCTCACCGGCAGTCAGATTCCCAAGGACGTGACCGGCTATCAACTCGCGCCCGGCTTGCGCCGCAGTAACACCGGTTACTCGACGGATCCCAACCGCGAAGTGATCGCCAAGTTGGTCGAGTTCGGCGTGTACGAAGCGCCGGTCGCCACTTCGGCGGAACTCGGCAACAACTATGGCGCGGCGTTGCAAGCGATCATTCTCGGCAAGCAAACCGCCAAGCAAGCGATGGACGCCATTGCGCCCGAATATCAAAAAGAGTTAGACACGCTAAGCAAGTAAGCGTATACGAAAAACCCGAAGGGTCTTGGCGGTTCCGGTGGAGCCGCAGACCCTTCGGGTTTACTTCCGCCGGCGAGGTGAATGGATGCAAGCGCTCGTCAAGTTTTGGCACAAGCACAAGTGGAGCTATTTTTTCATTGCGCCCAGCATGATCCTGTTTTTCATTTTTATCGTTTATCCGGTGGCGCAGGCATTCCTGCTTGCGTTCCAAAAAGTGGATTTGCGCGGCGGGACGTGGATCGGCTTTAAGAATTTCACCGACCTGGGAGCGAGCAAACTGTTTTGGTCTTCGCTGCAACACACCTTCGTCTATGCGATTTTTGTCGTGCTCGCGTGGATCACCAGCTCGATGGTTGTCGCCTCGCTGATTCAGCCGTTGACGAACAAGGTGCAATCACTTTTTCGCGCCGCGTTCTATTTGCCGAACGTAATCAGTATTATCGTCATTTCGCTCGTGTGGATTTGGATTTTCGAGCCGGACTATGGCTTTTTCAATTTTCTGATCAGTAGCGCCGGCTTGCCCAAAGTGTTATGGCTCCAAAACCCGGACATTGCGTTGTGGAGCATCGTGCTCAGCACGGTATTGATTGTGCCGGGGAGCGGCGTCGTGCTGTACTCGGCGGCAATGGGTTCGGTGCCGCGCGACTATTACGAAGCCGCCGATGTGGAGGGCGCAAGCGCGTTGCAAAAATTGATCCATATCACCTTTCCGTTGCTCAAGCCGACGACGCTTTATCTCACTGTGATTTATACGATTGCCGGGTTTCAAATCTTCGAACGCGTCTACATCATGACCGGCGGGGGACCGATCAACTCGACGACGACAATTGTGCAGTTGATCTTTCAAACGGCGTTCAGCGATTTCAACTTTGGACGCGCGAGCGCGGAAGCGTTGATCCTGTTTGCGATCATTGCCGCGTTTTCATTCGTCCAATTCAAATTCCTGAGCACCGACGTGGAATACTAGTCGTAGACCCGGAGCAACGTATGAGTCAACTCAACCAGCTACTCACCTACGCCATTTTGATTTTTGTCGCCGTCACCAGTCTCTTCCCGATGTACTGGCTGTTCAACACCGCGCTCACGCCCGCGAGTTCGACGGTGAAACTGCCGCCCGACATCATTCCGGCGAATGCGACGTTCGATAATTTTGGCGCGATTGTCAAAGCCAGCGGCGTCAGCAAAATTCCCATTCCCGGCTCGGACGAGGTGTGGCGCGTGCCGCGCCTGTATGTGTGGTTTTTCAACACCGCGCTGATCACGCTCGTCAGCACCGCCGTGCATCTCGTGTTCGACGCGATGGCGGGATACGCGTTCGCCAAGCGCAAATTCCCCGGTTCGAATCTCTTGTTCGCCATGATCCTCGCCGCATTGATGATCCCGGCGCAAGTAACGCTCGTCCCGCTGTACATGATGATCACCCAGTGGAAACTCGTCAACACCTTTGCCGGCGTCATCCTGCCCGGCTTGGCGGATGTCATCGGCATTTTCCTGCTCAAGCAGTACATCCAAACCTTGCCCGGCGAATTGGAAGAAGCCGCGCGGATGGACGGCGCGTCCGAGTGGACGATCTTTACCCAGATCATCGTGCCGCTCACGACACCGGCGCTGGCAGTGACGGCGATCTTTTCCTTCCAGCGGTATTGGAACTCGTTCATCTGGCCCCTAATCGTTTTGCAAAGCCCGGACTTGTTCACGCTTCAGGTCGGCTTGTCGTTTATCCACACAAGCGAGTTCGGCACGAACTATGGCTTGCTGATGGCAGGCGCGGCGCTCGCCGCGATCCCGATGATCATTTTCTTCTTCGCGTTCCAAAAATATTTTATGCAGGGTCTCCGCATCGGCGCGATCAAGGGATAAAAAAACAGCGGAGCACGCTGACCACCGCCCCAAATCGTTCAAGGAATCTACCATGCGAAAAATGGGTTTGCTTCTCGCCGGATTGATCGGGTTGATCGGGTTGAGTGCGTGCGTCGCCACATCGTCGCCCGCTACCCCCGCGCCAACCCACTCGCCGCCCGTAACGCTCCGCGCCGAACCCAGCCCGAGCGCGGCGGCGTCTGCCGTCGCGCTACCTTCATCCACGCCGGTGAAGATTCCTTCGCCGCCATTCACGCCCGTGCTCGCGCCGCGCACGCCGACTGCCACACCCAGCGCGTTCGGCGCGGCGCTTGCGAAAACGCAAGCGGCGCAAAAATATCGGACGGCGTTGACGCTCAACCTCAAACAAACTGGCGCGCCGACGTATGCGCTCGACGTGAAGAGCGATGTGAGCAACGGCGATTCGGCGACGGTCGTGCAATTCGGCGCGGACAAGGTCGAAGTGATTGCGGCGCGCGGGCAATTTTACGTGCGCGGCGCGCGCAACCTGGGATTACCCGCGCTGACGAAATGGTACATCGTGACGCCGGATGTGGCGGACGCGGCGCAACCGCCATTTGACGCGCAGAGCGTACTCGCCGCGGTTGCCGTGCAAACCAGCCGCGTCGCGTTTCAACCCGGCGCGCGCGAATCGCTCGACGGGCAGAGTTGTGTCGTATGGCGCGGCGCGCCGAAAACAGCGGCGGAAACCGGCATCGGCGATGCCTTGGGCGCAGGCCAGGAAAACGCGTTTGCGGTTTTCGATCAAGCGGAAATGAAACTGTGGCTGTGCGACGATGGCGCGGCGCATCAGATCAGTCTTGACGTTGCCGCGCATCATCCGAAAAAACCGGCGGAGACGGGCGCGGCGAAATTGCTCTTGCGCGTTTGGGACTTGGCAAGCCCAACGCTCAAGATCGATCCGCCAGCCAACGCTGAAACATTCCGGCTGGCTACGCCGACGCGCTAGGGTTCGTAAGGGCGAAGCAATTTTCGACAAGATAATCGTCGAAAATTGCTTCACCTCTACTTGTCGAAAACGGATTTTTCCGTTACACTAGGCACGCGGTACGATTTCAGTTTGAAAGGAGAAGCACATGAATCGCAAAGTAGTGGGAATTCTCGCGGGTTGCTTGGTCGCATTATGTTTGTGCGTGTGCGCGGCGGGTGCGGGCGCATATTTTATGCGTGACACGATTCAAGAGATGATCAATAAGCAATTTAGCGATGTGATCAGCGGGCTGGAACCCACAACGGTTCCTGGTTTGCCGGGTAAACCGGGGTTGCCGCCCGTTGCCGGCACGCGGGTCGCGCCGCCGGGCGTCAGTTCGCCGGTTGCGCCGGGGGGCACGCGGGTGACGCCGGCTACGGGCGGCGGGTTGCCCAACGTCGGCGGCGCATTTGGCGCGGCGGTAAACAAGACCAAGACGGCAAGCAAGTACCGCCTCGAATTTGCATGGGTTTTTGGCGGCATGGAAAACGGCAAGTACCAAGAAACCGCATTCTTCGATATGTCCGGCGAAGTGGACAATGGCAAGTCGCATTTCGTTTCCAAAGGCGGCTTGCTCGCCATGCTTTCGACCGACAAGAGCACGCCGCTCGAAATCATCGAAGCCGACGGCAAGACGTACATGAAGGGGATGAACCTGGGTGGCTTGATGGATCCCAAACAGTGGTACATCACCGACAATAGTTCCAGCGCGGGCTTTAAGGATTTCGGCAAGCCGGACGAATTTCGCAATTTCGGCGGCAAGGATGAGGATTACAAAAAAGTTCGCACCGAGTCGTTGGACGGACAATCGTGCGATGTGTGGGTGTACGATTTCAAGAATTTGAAGAACGCGGCGATTGTGGGGATGCTCGGCTCGGCAAAGGACAAGAGCGATTTTTCGACGATTGACAAAGCCGAGATTAGCGTGTGGCTGTGCGGCGATGGCTTTACGCACAAGTACCAGATCGAGTACGCCGGGCACGATTCGGCGAACGCCAACGAAAAAGGTTTGTTGCGCATGACCGGGCACATGTGGGATTTCAACAATTCCAGCATTTCAGTTTCTGCGCCCGCCGGCGCAAAACCCATGCCTGGCAGTAAATAAAAGTCAAACCCCGCTGGCTGTGGTGCAGAGCCAGCGGGGTTTTTATTTTTTACACCGTTACGCCGGTAAACCGGAAACCGTCCACCAGCAGAGCAGGCGTGTTGCGCGATGCACCGCTCCAATCGTCTTGAAACAATTTGGTCTCGCGGCTGATCGCGCGCACGTGATTCAGCGCATCGAGGTAACTCGTCGTAAAGCGGAAATTCTTCAGCGATTGCGTCACTTCGCCGTTTTCGATCAAGAACGTGCCGTCGCGCGTCATCCCCGTGATCAACAATTTGAGCGGATGCACGGCGCGCGTGTACCAAAAGCGCGTGACCCACACGCCGCGCGCAACAGACTTGATCATGTCTTTTTTAGGCGTGTCGCCGGGCGCCATCGCCATGTGCATCGCGTACGGTCCCATGGTATTCGGCGCGGGCAACGAATGTCCGGTGGATTGCTTGCCCTCGCGTTGCGCCGTCGCCGAATCGTAAACGAGTCCGCGCGCGATTCCGTTTTCGACCAAGACGATTTTTTGGCGCGGCACGCCTTCAAAGTCGAACGGCAACGGCACACCATCCGGCGCGCACCCGTCGTCCCAGATCGTTACATTGTCGCTCATCACTTTTTCGCCGATCTTGCCTTTCATAAACGAACGATCCTCTTGCACCGCCTGCGCCGAAAATCCCAGCATCGCCAAAAAGTCGAGCAGGTCGAGCACCGCCGCTTCTTCGAGTAAAACGGTATACTCGCCCGGCTCAATCGCAATCGGGTTGCGCGCGCGCAACGCCTTGTCAATCGCCTCGCGCGCGAGCGTTTCCGCGTTGATCTTGCGCGCGTCTTGATGCGTGAACGACGCATAGCCCGAACCGGCGTCGGACAGCATCACGGTGTTGAAATCGGCGTACGTGCCGGGGTGGTACGCGAACACCCCCAGCGAGTTGGCGACGGCGATCTCGCGCGTGGTCGTCGTGAACGCACCGGCGGCGGCGACGCCTTTTTCTTTCGCACGCCGGCACAACACGCCGACAACTTGGGCGCGCTGTTCGGGCGTGAATTTCGCGGTCGCTTCGACGAACGCCTCGACGTTACGCGTCGGTTGCGGCTTGGGCAACGATGTGAAATTCGGATTCTCGCGTTGCTTTTGCGCGATGGCACGCGCTGTTTCAATCGTGCGTTTGAGCGCCTCCGGCGAAAAATCGTTGGACGCGGCGACGCCGATCTTTTTGCCGTACACGACGCGCACGCGAATTTCGACGTTCGCCTCGGCAACGTTTTGATGGATCGCAGAGTTGGCAAAGCGCGTCAACGCGGAATCGGTTGCGCGAATGATCACTTCGGTTTGATCGGCTTTGGACAAAGCCAGGACTTGGTTGGCAATCTCACGGATTTTAGTTTCGCCTAGCATAAGGTCTCCTGTTACGCCGGCTGTGACGCGGGGCGTAGTGCGGCTTACATCGCTTGCACGCGCCGCCACACTTGGCTTGCCGCCGCTTGGGCTTGCGCCGCAATGGCTGATTCGTCGAGCGTGAGCAACTGGCGATCCTGCATCAGCAGTTTGCCGGCGCAAAGCGTGTGCGTGACGTGTGCGCCATCCACACCAAAGATCACCTGCCACGGAAAATTGCCGGCGGTCAGCGGCGTGAACGGAATATAGTCGAGCAGGATTATATCCGCGAATGCGCCGACTGACAACTCCCCGATCCGGGGTTTCCAAAACGCTTGGGCGATTTTGGCGTTGTTTCCGTATGCCATTTGCAAAACTTGGTCCGCGCCCATCACGCGCGGATCGCGCCGCGTCGCCTTAGGCAAAAGATACGCAAATTTCATTTCCTGAAAATGATTGTTCGAAAAGCCGTCGTTGCCCAAGCCCACGTTGACGCCGCGCCGCAACATGCCGAGAATGTCCGCGACGCCGACGGCATTGTTCATGTTCGAGCGCGGATTGTGCGCGACATGCGTTTTCGTCTGGCGCAACAATTCGATTTCGCCAGCGTCCGCGTTGACGCAATGCACCGCGATGGATTTCGATCCCAGGATGCCGCGCGCGTGCAAACGATCCACGACGCGAACGCCGTACTTGCTCAACGAATCGTCCTCGTCCGAAATATCTTCGCCGACGTGAACGTGGAAACCGGTGTTCAGCCCTTGCGCGGCGGCAAGACATTGGTCGAGCGTTTTGTCGGAGACGGTGAAGGAGGCGTGCAAGCCAAACGATGCGCCGAGATGATTGCGGATTGCGGATTGCGAATTGCGATTTTTTTTGATAAAGCGGACATTTTCTTTGATGCCTGCGCGTGCGCCTGCCGCGCCGTTGCGATCCGTCACTTCGTAACACAAGCTCGCGCGCAACCCCGATTCGAGCACGGCATCGGCAATCACATCAAGCGAGCCGTCAATCGCGTTCGGGCTGGCGTGATGATCGATCAGCGTCGTCGTGCCGTGACGGATCGCGTCTGCGAGGCAGACGAGCGCGGAAAGGCGACAATCGTCGAGCGTGAGTGCGCGATCAATTTTCCACCACAAATTTTCGAGAATCTGTGGAAAATTTCGCGGCTGGTTCGCGGGCGCGGCACCGGGGATCGCCATGCCGCGCGCGAACGCGCCGTAAAAATGCGTGTGCCCGACGACACTGCCGGGCATGACGATTTTGCCGCGCGCGTCGAGTTTATCCTCGCGCGGATATTTTCTTGCGAGCGTGTTTGTCGTGCCCATGTCCGCGATCTTGTCGCCCTTGATATAGACCGCGCCGTTCTCGATGATTTGATTTTCCGCGCCGAGTGTGATGAGTGTGCCGTTCGTGATGAGCATATCGCCTCCAATATTCAACCGTTTGCGGGCATCCAGTTTTGCCAAACATTGCGCTTGCGTTGCAAGCAAGGCAAATCCGGCGCGTAATAAATCCACTCGCCCAGCGCTTCGGCTTTTTTGCCGTTGTAAAACAAACGCGAATTTTGCAGGCGTCCATCAATGCCCGTCAAATGTAAGACAGTTTGATGAATCCATTCCAAGTACCGTTGACTGCGCGAGGTAAATTTGCCGATAAGATACGGAACATCACGCCAGCCCTTTGAAACATACCAACCGCCATCTCCGTCCAATTCGCCACGCAAAAAATCCGCAAACACCTCATCGGGAATATCCAACGCTCCGATGGTCATTGCTTTGTTGGGCGTCAATCCGCGCGCTTCAAGGAACGCCCTGAACTCATAATCACACAGTTGGAGTATGTACGCGGTTTTGCGCGGGAATCCTTGATCCCAGACAATGACGTGTGGCTCGGTGAGATTCACAAGCGCCGCGCAATTATCAATGATCTCGCGCTCGGTGGAAACCAACAGCATGCAATTATTTTGCTTTTGCAGATTTCCATCCGACGCGATCAAACCGACGACATACGCCAACTCTGGCGAGGGCCATGCCTCTAACACAGCATCTGACACATGCCGCACCAGCTTCTGCCAGCCGCGCGGTTTAAGCGGAATGCCGTACTCACGCAAGCGCGCAAGTACAGCCGCCCCGCCACAACCGAAACGGCGCGCAATTTCGTTCGAAGACAAATTCTCTTCGACATACAAGCGTTCGAGTTCATCACGCGGTAACGTAATCTTGTTGTGAGCAACTCTCACACTCGCCTCCGGTTGTGACGGGTGGCTGTTCTGCGAATCAGTTTCTATTTCCGTGCAGTGGCAATGGTCTTGTCAATTTCTGCTACCATCGCTTGTTCCTTCAACCACCATTCTGGGTTCAGTTGTGCGTCAAGTTCTTCAACGGTTTTGCCTTGTTGCTCCACCCAGCTGTAATATTTTAAATTGTGCCACTGTCGTCGCGTGTCGGTCGTGCCCTCGCGAATCCAATCGGTCTTTTGATCGCGGAAGATGTGTGCGCGCGCGGTCGCTTCAGCTTCGTCCATCTTGCCAAACATTTGCGTCATGTCCGCCATCACCGAGTGATAACGATCAATCGCGTCGGTGCAGATCGTCACGACCGTATCGTTCTTGCTCATGCCGTAAAATTTCGCGGTCTTGATCGCGCCCAGCACGTTGCACACGCCGCTGATGCCGAAAATCGTCGCCATCTTTTTCACGGATGCTTCGGGCACGCCGAAACGTTTGACGAGCGTGTTCCAGCCGGCTTCTTCGGTGAGCAACTGCAAACCTTTTTTGCACTCGATGTCGTCCAAGCACATAATCGAGTCCTGATTCATCACGTTATGAATCCAAGTTACGTGCTTGTCTCCAATTCCTTGAATATCGTGCGAGCCGTAGCCGTTGTTGAAAAGCGTCGGGCATTGAATCGGTTCGAGTCCGACGATCTTGTGATCGTGCCACACTTGCTTCAAGCGATCACCGGCGGCAATCGTGCCCGCGCTTCCCATCGCCGAGCAGTACGCAGAAATGGAACCATCGCCGATGCCTTGCGCTTGCAACACGGCGGCGAGTTCGACAATCGTGTTGCCGGTGACGTGATAGTGGAAACGATAGTTGCCCATCACCTCGAATTGATTGAGGATGCGAACCTGGGCATCTTTACGCAAGCGATGCGTCTCGTCGTAAATTTCTTTGACGTTCGATTCTGAGCCGACCGTCTTGATGATGCGCGCGCCGTACGATTCGATGCGCTGAAAACGTTCCTGGCTCATGCCCGCCGGCAAAACGACGATGCTGTCAAAGCCCATGCGGCAACCGACGTACGCGCCGCCGATGCCATAGTTGCCGGTTGAGGGCCACACGAGTGTGTGCGTGCTGGGGTCCACTTCGCCGAACGATTGCTTTTCGATCAGCACGGAGTACGCCGCGCCGACTTTGTGCGAGCCGCTCGGAAAATCCTTGCCGTACATCACGACGATGTTCGCATCCACGCCGGTCAACTCTTTCGGCATGACGTGATAGTAAATGTTGTTGTTGCCATCGCGCCAGGTGATGTTGAACAAGTTGATCGGGTCGAGCGGGTCTTGCGTCCTCGCCGCCAACGCGCGCGCGCGAATGTCGGGCGCGATCTTGTTGGGGTGAAGCATTTCTTCGAACGTGGGTCCAAGAATTAGGTTGGACATTTGAGACTCCTTGTGTTGTGGGATTTCTCTATAAATGGTTTCCTGCAAACTTTGCAGTTATAGACCTGCTTAATGCTAACGCATTCAACTCTATTTGTTTTGGCGATAGAAATTTAGAACATCGCTATCCATCTGACTCGATATTGCGTGCCCTATTCTGGGATAAATGGTGAAGGTGGCTGAACAGCCAGCCGCTTCATAAATTTTCTGGGCAGATTTTATTAGAGCAGTTGAAGTGGTTCCCATCTTCGGAGCGAACATATTATAGAACTCTCTCCGACCACTCGTTCCGATATACCAAGGTAATGCCCAACCGTTAGCGTCTTCTTCTCCCATATAAACGTATAGTGAAACTTGTTTGAAAGTATTGAGGTTGAAAGGTTTGTTGATCAATTGTTCTAAATCCCCAATTCCGTACGGATAAGGAAGAGAGAACCCTTCCCATTCAGACACTGGAACAATCGTCCACCCGTGCCCACCTACAGATACTGCTCGCACGCGTTCTGGATGAAGGATAGCAAAACGATTTACAAACATACCACTTGCCGAATATCCCCACATAAGAATCTTGCTATCCGTTGGAATTCCCATTGTAGCAAGTCGTTCGCGCGCATCATCTATCATCGCAATCAGTTGAAGGTCTGGTCGCGCCGCTGTGGGATTGGTTTGTTGACTGAATATTTCCAAGGTCGCTCGTTCCAGGTATTGAGGTCCATTGGTTCCATCCTCAATCTCAGGTCTCGGAAAAATCGGTACGAGCAGTGTAACGTCAAGCGAATTTGCCCACTGTATTCGCCCACGAAGCAGACTAAATGCCGACGCATCGTGAACTAAAAAATCATTGCTCCTCCGCCCGGTATTGTTTGGAAGAACTAGG
Organism: uncultured Anaerolineales bacterium; assembly: GCA_903825565.1. Lineage (GTDB taxonomy): Bacteria > Chloroflexota > Anaerolineae > UBA4142 > UBA4142 > CAIKBD01. Next base: position 14,629 of record CAIKBD010000335.1, read on the forward strand.
ATTCGTTTTCCTTGTGCGGAAGATGGAATGTACAGATAGTAGGGCCAATGAAATCCCTTGTCTGGATTCGCCTCAATTTGAATTGGTCCTACTGGTTTGGGGGTTGGCGTAATGGTCGGCCGTCGAGTTGCCGTTGATGTTGGAGTTAAAGTAGCCGTTGGTATCGGTGTGACTGTTGCGGTAGGTACAGATGTTGCGGTTGGTGCAAGCGTCGCCGTTGCTGTTGGCACAACCGTCGGCGTCGCTGTTGGTGTCGGTGCACACGCGGCAAGGAGCAAGCCCATCAAAACGAGCAATGGGAATGTTTTGCTTGTTCGCAACATTCTGACATCTCCTTGAACCAAGATTTCAAAAATTTTTGTTGTTTGTCAACAGGTATCGGCTATGCTATAATCTTACTCAATAAAGGAATCCATGCCAAACGCAACTACACCACCCGTTTCAATGACGCAAAAAGAAATCGTCCAGCATTGGATCAAGAGCGCAAAAAGCGACTGGAAAACCGTGCGTCATTTGTTTGACCAGCGCGATTATATTCATGTACTTTTCTTTGCACATCTTCATTTGGAAAAATTGCTCAAGGCATTGATCGTTCAAAATACTGAAACCCGTTCGCCGTACGGACACCGCTTGCGCGCGCTTGCTCAGCAAGCCAATCTGCCACTGACCAATGAACAGTTGGTATTGCTTGAACGCGTAACCGAGTACAATATCGCCGGGCGTTACGATGACTGGCGGTTCGAGTTTAGAAAACAGTGCACACGAACATTTTGCGAAAATGAATTGAAAGAGATCGTGAGGTTTAGCAAATGGCTATCAAAAATGCTCAAGCCCTAAAAGTTGCGCGCGACTTTGTCAGCGCCGTGCAACAAGCTGGGGTGCATTTGCAAGCGGCATATCTTTTCGGTTCGTACGCCAAAGGCACCGCTCATGCTCACAGCGATATTGACATCGCGTTGATTTCAAAAGATTTTTCGGGTTGGGTTGATGATTTACAGTTGATCAAGCCCGCGATTATTTCGATGGACTCGCGGATTGAGCATGTTCGTTTTAACCCAGGTTCATTCGTTGACCAAAATCCGCTTGCCTGGGAAGTGAAAACAACCGGCATCTCACTGCTCCCGAAAACTAGACTACGTCAACGCCGCGCACCGAGCAAACCTACCCGCAAACGCACCTGATTTTCTCACCCCGCTTGTTCCCTCCAAGCGGGTTTCATTTTCCATCCAACCAGCCAACTACCCAACTATCGCACTATCGCACTGCCCCAACACACCGAAACCCCACCGTCGCGGAACCGTTTTCCGGCACGACGTAATCGCGGCTGGCGCACCGCGCCATAGATTCCTCCAAGTCCCACGCGCCGCCGCGCAACACGCGCCAATCCCCCGCCTCGGGTCCCAGCGGGTTGTGCGTCGGCGCGATTTTGTAATACCACGATCCGTACCAATCCGCGCACCATTCCCACACATTGCCGTTCATGTCCAGCGCGCCGTACGGACTCGCGCCCTGCGGCGCGTACTGGCTGACCGGCGTCGTGCTGTTGATTTTGGATGGCTTGCAATTGCAGTACGCAATGTCGAACTGATCGCCCCAAGCGTACCGGCGGCCATCCACGCCGCGCGCCGCCTTTTCCCACTCGGCTTCCGTCGGCAACCGCTTGCCCGCCCACCGCGCGTACGCGCTCGCGTCGTGCCACGAAACGTTGACGACCGGGTGCTCCGCTTTGCCGGCGAGAAACGCGCGGAACAAACGATCCCAGTCCGGCGGAATAGGATGATTGGGATTCGCGTCAATGAAACGCTTGTACTCCACATTCGTCACCGGCGTCGCGTCAATAAAATACGCGTCGAGGTAAACGCGATGTTGCGGCGTTTCATCCGCAAACCATTTCGGCTCCCAGCCAAACTTGGCGATCATATCCGTCACATCCGCTTCGCTCGTGCCCATCACAAACCAACCGGCGGGAACCAAAACCATGCGCTTGTTGTCTCTGCCGATGTGAGTGGAAGAATGCTGTGGCATCGTAACACCTGGGAATGGGAGAGTGGGAGATTGGGTGAGCGGGTGATTCTTCTCCCTCTCTCCCAGTCTCCCCGTCTCCGGGTCAGAACTTTAAGGCGCGCACCGCCTCAAGCGTCGGCTCGATCACTGTGCCCGCGCCGGCAACCTTCATCGCGCTCGCAATATCTTTCAAGCCATTGCCGGTCAACATTACGACAACGCGTTCATCCGATTTCACGAGACCTTGCGCGACCGCTTTTTTCAACCCGGCATACGCGGTGGAGGCGGCGGGTTCCGCAAAGATCGCTTCGCCGCGCGCGAGTTCCGGGATCGCCGCAAGAATTTCGGCATCACTCACGGTGAGGTACGCGCCGCCCGTCTCGCGCACCGCACGCACCGCGCGCACACCATCGAGCGGAATGTCCGCGCTGATCGAATCAGCCACCGTCACCGCGTTGACCATTTCGATTTTTTCCGTCCCGGCTTGCCACGCATTGTAACACGCCGCCGAACCTTCCGCTTGAATGCCAAACAGTTTCGGCATCTTGGCGATCCAACCCAGCGTGCGCAAATCGCGCAAGCCCTTCCACAAACCGCTAATGATATTCCCATCGCCGACCGATACAAAAATCGAATCGGGCGCTTGCCAGCCAAGTTGCTCGACGATTTCGAACGACGCGGTCTTTTTCCCTTCGACCGTGTACGGATTGTACGCTGTGTTGCGACAGTACCAGCCAAATTCTTTGGACGCGGCAAGACACAAGGCAACAGCTTGATCGTAATTGCCCTTGACCAAAATGACCCGCGAACCAAAAATCAACAATTGCGCGATCTTGGCTTGCGGCGCAGTTTCGGGCACGAAAATCACCGCCGGCATTTTCGCCGCGGCGGCGGCGCCCGCGAGCGCCGCGCCCGCATTGCCGGTGCTTGCGGTCGTGATGATCTGCACGCCAAGTTCGCGCGCCTTGGCAACGACAAACGTGCTCGCGCGATCCTTGAACGACGCGGTCGGGTTGCGGCCATCATCTTTGAAAAACAGATTACTCAAACCCAGGTTCGCGCCGAGCGTGGTCGAGCGATACAGCGGCGTCCACCCAACGGCAAGCGGCGGCGCGAACTTGTGCGCGTCACTAATCGGCAGGAGCGGCGCGTACCGCCAAATCGAAAAATCGCGCGAGTCGGAAATTTTTTGCGGCGAGGTGGTCGCGGCAATCGTCTGGTAATCGAGGATCGTGTCGAGGATGCCCTCGTCGCCGTGCTGGGGGCACACGTAACGCACCGCGTTCGATGCGTACTCCGCGCCGCACAACGTGCATTTGAAATGGTAGGTCATCGTTACTCCAGTTTGAGATCAGGTTGAGAGCATTTCGCGCGCTTGCGCCGCCAGTTGGGGATCGGTGTTTTCGGCGAGTTCCAATGCGCGCGTGAAATCGGCACGCGAGTCGGCTTTGGCGTTTATGGCGCGGTACGCAATGCCGCGCCAATAATGAAAACCGGCGACGCCCGGAACGCGGGCAATCGCTTCGCCAATCTCGCGCACGGCTTGGCGCGCATCGCCGCGATGATACAGCGCCATCCCCAAGCCGAAATGCGAACGCGCGGTCAGTTGCCGATCACTGCTCACGCTGGCGCGCACCAGCGCGGCGCGAAAATATTTTTCGGCGTCGGTGAAACGTTTTTGTAGCAATCGAATTTGCGCGAGGTTGAACAGCGCGCGCGGATTCTGCGCATCGAGTTTGAGCGCGGCGCGATAATCGGCAATTGCCAACTCAACTTGGTTGCGCTCGACGAAAAAATTTCCGCGCGCGATCAAGGGATCGACGGAATGGGCGCGCGCGGCGATAGCGGCATCGAGTTCGCGCAACGGCTCGGTGACGCTGCCGTCCAAATTAAATTCCCAACGTTTGACGCGCGCGCTCCGATCAAATAGCCACAGCGCAACCGCGAGCGTGGCTTGCACAATGAACACGGCGCCGCCCAAAATCGGAATGGCAAAGTAAATCGTTTGCCAGTCGCCTTCAAAGCCGGCGAATGTGATCAGCGGATAGCCGACAAGCGACCAGCCCAGTTGGATGCGCGCAAAAGCAAGTAAAGTGAACTTGAGCCAGGGTTTATCGAAAAATTTTAACAGAATGAGCGGGATGAAACCGTAAACAATCGAAACCAAATTACCGGCGAGCGAAATCCACCAATCTTGCAAAACGGTAAAACGCCCTTGCGGGATCACGTAACCGTAAAATAGCGCGTAATGAAAACCACCGCCGAGCCAGTCAATCGTGCCGCCGAATTGATACGTCGCCGCGGCGTGTCCCAGTTCGTGCAGGAACACGCCGATGGGGATGAAAACGAAAAACGCGATTTGGCTGGCGAGTTGGCGATCAAACGCAGTTAGTTTGGCGTCGGTGAACGCGCGCCAGTGCCGCGCAAGGGTCCATACTGTGCGCACGCCAAGAAAAACGTAAATGAGCGAGAGGAGATCGAAAAGTTGCATAATTGCGTAGTTGGGTGGTTGAATAGTTGGGTAGTTGAATAGTTGGGTGGTTGGGCAGTTAACTACGAAACTAGCCAACTACTCAACTATCTAACTACTCAACTACCCAACCATCAACCTAGCCGCGCGTAATGCGCGTGCCGGTTTCGCCGTTGAGCGCGCGTTCGATGTTTTCGGGATTGGTGATCAGGGCTTCTTTGCCGCCGGCTTCGAGGAACCAAATGATCGCTTGAATCTTGGGTCCCATCGAACCTTTGTGGAAATGACCCTCGGCGAGATATTGCTTGGCTTCGGCAAGTGTCATCTTGGCAAGCCATTGCTGATTCGGCTTGTTGAAATTAATCGCCACTTGTTCGACTGCCGTCGAGATGAGGAGCAAGTCGGCGTTGATACTGTTGGCGAGCAATGCGCCGGCATAGTCCTTGTCAATCACGGCTTCGACGCCTTCGAGCACGCCGTTTTTCTCGACAACCGGAATCCCGCCGCCGCCGGATGAGACGACGACGAACCCGGCTTGAATCAACGCTTTGATCGCGTCGAGCTCGATGTGCGCCTTGGGCAGAGGCGACGGGACGACGCGCCGCCACCCGCGCCCGGCGTCTTCGACCACCGACCAGCCGTCCTTGGTTTTGTGATCCAGCGCCATTTCCTTGTCCATGAACGAGCCGATGGGCTTGGAGGGATTTTGGAACGCGGGATCGCTACTGTCCACGAGCACCTGGGACACGACGGTGGCGGCTTGCTTGTGGATGCCGCGCTTTTTGAATTCGTTGCGGAGCGCGCGTTGGAACATGTAGCCAATCGCGCCCTGGGTATCCGCGCCGCAGTAATCAAGCGGCACGGAATGGAGCTCGCCCATCGAAAGTTCCGAGCGGCGCAGGATGAACCCGACTTGGGGCCCGTTGCCGTGCGTCAGCACAACATCCCAGCCCTGTTCGATCATCCCAGCGATGTGCAACGACGTTTCAACCGTCGCGGCGTATTGATCGGAAATCGTTTGGTGCTTGCCGTCTTTAATCAGCGAGTTACCGCCGACGGCGACGACTGCGAGTTTGCTCATATAGTCTCCTGGTCTGATAGTTGGGGAGTTGAATAGTTGGATAGTTCGATGGTTGTGTAGTTGGACAAATCCGATAACTGTTCAACTACTCAACTACCTAACTACTCAACTACTTAACTCATGGTTAATGCCATCACCGCTTTTTGCGCGTGCAGGCGATTTTCGGCTTCGTCGTACACCACCGAGTTCGGTCCGTCAATCACTTGATCGGTGACTTCGATGTTGCGGTCTGCCGGGAGCGGGTGCATGTAAATCGCGTCCGGCTTGGCGAGTTTCATCCGGCGTTCGTCCGTAATCCACGACGAATACTTGCTGATGATTTTCGCGCCTTCTTTTTCGTCCGGCGTGTGCACCATCGCGCCCCAGGATTTGGCGTAGACAATGTCGGCGTCTTTGAACGCGGCGTCCATATCGTCCACCACCTCAAAGCCCGCGCCGAATTTTTTCGCTTGCTCGCGCGCCTGCTCCATAATCTCCGGCATCAGTTTGAACTCCGGCGGATGTGCGAGGACGACATCCATGCCGAAACGCGGCATCTGCAAAATGAGCGATTGCGGGACCGACATCGGCTTTTGGTACGACGCGGCATACGCCCACGATACAACCATTTTCTTGCGGCGCAGATCGCGCCCCTTCTTTTCGATGATCGTCATCAAGTCGGCGAGGCATTGGAACGGATGGTAGATGTCGCATTGCATATTGAGGATCGGCACGCGCGACGCTTTGGCGACCGCGTTGAGGTAGCCATTGCCGATGCCCCAGTCCACGTGGCGAATCGCGATGCCGTCGAAATAGCGCCCGAAAATTTCGCCGATTTCTTTCGGCGTGTCGCCGTGCGAAATCTGCGTCGTGCGCGATTCGATGAACGCGCCGTGCCCGCCGAGTTGCGCGATGCCGGCTTCAAACGAGCCGCGCGTGCGCGTGCTGGAGAAAAAGAACAGCATCGCCAGCACCTTATCGCGCAGAATCGCGTGCGATTCGTTCAGCGCGCGTTTGCGTTTCAAGTCGAACGCCACGTCGAGGACGGTTTCGACTTCTTCTTTTGAGAAATCCAAGTCGCCGATCAGATCGCGACCGTGTAAGAATGTTTGCATGTTAGTTTCCTTGTTTTGTAGTTAAGTAGTTGGGTAGTTGGATAGTTGAGTAGTTACTTGGATGATTTGCGCCGATGGAGGTAAGCGATCATCCCATTGATGAGTCGTTTGGCATCCGTTGCGAGATCATAGCCGGCTTGGAGTTCATCATCGGCAATGTATTTGCGGTCAAGCGCAAGATACAATTCGGATTGCACTTCGCTGGCGGAGCGGCGCGCGATTTTGAGAAAGCGCACAAATTCCGGATTGGAACCCGAATCGAATCCTTCCGCAATGTTGTGCATCACGGAACCTGCCGCGCGTCGGATTTGATCGCGCAACTGGAAATCCTTTGCGAACTGGGGATGTTCTACCAGATCGTAGATGGCGTTTGCCAACTGGCGCGCTTTCTGCCAGCTTTGCAAGTCTTCGAATCGCTCAATAGTTGCCATACCGACTCCGCAACTACAAAACTATCCAACCATTTAACTATTCAACCGCCCCTAATACCATCGCAATCAACGTCATCCGCATCACGACGCCCTGGAACGCTTCCTGCCAATAGCGCGACCATTTGGTAATGTCCACGTCAAGCGGAATTTCGTCCATGCGCGGCAACGAGTGCAGCAGAATTGCATCGCTCTTGGCTTTGCCCATCAACAACTCGCGCGTGATCTTGTAATTCGCCGGCGTGAGCGACTTGTCCTTGCTCGCTTCTTGCCGCGCTTGCGTGTAATCCGGCTGAATCACCGGCTCGACCAAAATCACGTCGGCATCCGCAATCGCTTGCTCGACATGTTCGACTTCCCGGAAGTTGAGACCGTACTGTTTGAAATCGGCTTTGTATTCTTCTGGCATCCGCATGTCTGGCGAGTTGGGGAAGAGGTCGTTTGCGCCGGGCGAAACGAACGTGATCGGGCAATCGAATTGTGAGAGCGCGTAACCGAGCGAGTGCATCGTCCGCATCCGCATGTCGCCGACGGCGAGCCAGCGCAAACCATCAATGCGCCCGCGTTCGCGCAGCACGGTGTACAAATCGGTGAGAATCTGGGTCGGATGTTCGCCCCAGCCATCGCCGCCGTTGATGATTGGCACGCTCGACCATTTCGCGGCTTCGTGCGGCGCGCCTTTTTGGAAATGGCGCATTACGATCACGTCGCCGTAAAATTCCAGCATCTTGACCGTGTCCTTGATGGACTCTTGATACCAATCGCCCGCGCGCGTCATTTTCGCGTCCGAGAAACCGGTGACGTGCCCGCCAAGCCGGTGCATCGCGGCTTCGTGCGCGAGACGCGTGCGCGTGCTAGGTTGATAGAACGCGGTAACGAGCGTTTTCTCTTTCAGCATGTCCACGTTCTTGCGTCCGCGCGCAATCGCTTCCATTTTTTCCGCGACGCTAAAGACGTGAAAGAACTCGTTGCGTTCGAACTCTTTGAGCGACAAAATGTCGCGTCCGGCAAAACTACGCATGGGGAAATCCTCCTGTGAATTTGGATGTTGGAAATTGGAAATTGGATGTTAGATGCTGGTCGTCGTCCAATCTCTAATCTCCAAGCTCCAACTTCCAATTTCTAATTTCTAATTTCTAATTTGGCGAATAACGTGAAAGTGAAAATAACCGGGAACGAAATAACTGGTCGAGTAATCCACGACTGCGCCGGCGCGCGTGAACAATTGCGCGTCGAGTTTCAGCAACGGCGTGCCGCGCTTGAGATCAAGCTTGCGCGCGATGGCGGCGCTCACCGCTTCGATCAAAATATCCGTGCGCGAATGACTCAGGTCGCCGCGCTGAATCAGCACGTCGAGCACCGAGCCGCGAAAGGTCTGGTCGAGATTGGCGCGTTGTAAAACGGTGGTGGGCACAATGTCTACGAGATACGCGATGGGGCGCGCGCCGGTTTTGATCACGCGTGCGACGACGAGCACCGGCGTCGCGCGCGCCAGTTGGAGACATTGCGCTTCGGCGGGTGTGGCGGGGCGTTCTTCGATACTGGGATCACCCATTTGGGTTTCCAAGCCCATGTTGCGCGCGAGCGTTTCGAGACTGGCAAGTTCTTCCAGCCCGGCGTCAATGCGCGGCGTCGGCGCGACGAATGTGCCGACGCCGTGCCGCCGGTTGACCGCGCCGCGTTGTTCTAATTGCGACAACGCTTCGCGGATCGTCGCGCGACTCACGCCGTAGAGTTGGCTCAATTCCGTCTCAGACGGCAAGCCACCGTTCTCACGCGCGAGTTTGCCGGACGCGATGCCGGCGAGGATTTCTTGCACGACTTGGCGCGCAAGGGGAATGCTTTTGCGAACCATGGGTGGATGAGGCGTCCTTGCCAAAATTTGTCAGACGATAGTCGTCTGACAACTAAAATTATAGACGAAACGTCGGAAATGTCAAATCGTTAAACGGGAGGGGGTGTTGCGTTTGTGCGGGCAGGCCAGGGCAAAACATTTTTTTCGACAGGACGACCGGCAAAAAATGTTTTGCCCTGACCAATCCACAATCTCGATTCACACTCCCGTTAAATCCGGGCGAGTTGTGACGGCAACGCGGCATACCACTCCGCCGCGCGCAACACATCGTCCACGCGCACGCGCTCGTCCACCATGTGCGCCATGCTTTCCTCGCCCGGTCCAAAACCCACCGCCGGAATTTGCGCGATGCCCGCCCAGTACGCACCGTTCGTCGAAAAGTTCCACTTGCCGGTCGCCGTCTCCAGCCCCAGCGCGCGCGCCGTTTCGATGGCGGCGCGAATGAGCGGATGCGTTTCATCGAACAGCCACGCCGGAAAAATTTGCTCGTGCTCACGCACGTAACCGTTGTAACTGGGTTGCGTGTACCGCAAAAATTCGATTTCGAAATCGCGTGTAGGCAACAGCGCGCGTACTTGCGCCCGGGCTTGCTCCGCCGTTTCGCCGATGGTCAACCGGCGGTCGAGCACGATTGAGCACCGGTCGGGCACGGCATTGAGCGAACCGGCGCGCACGTCAATGTGCGTGGCGACAATAGAGCCGCGCCCCAGGAAGGGATCGTCCGGCAGGCGCGCGTCGAGCGCCGGGATCGCGCGGACGATTTCCGCCATTTTGTACAGCGCGTTATCGCCGAGCCAGTGCGACGCGCCATGCGCGCTCGCGCCGTGTGCGGTGACGCACAATTCGCACCGCCCTTTTTGCGCGCGCACCACGCGCAGATTGGTCGGCTCGCCGATGACGACAAAATCCGGGCGCACGCGTTCTACCTCGACGAACACTTGGGCAGACAAGCCCTCGCACCATTCTTCAATCGAGCCGAAATAGTACGCGGTAAAGCCGGCGAGCAGACCCAGCTCGTGCGCGATTTTCAGCGCATAGATCATCGGCGGCGTCGAACCTTTTTCATCCACCGTGCCGCGCCCGTGCATCAGCCCATCCTCGATTGCGCCGCTAAACGCGCCGAGTTTCCACGCGTTCGGTTCGCCAATGCCGACGGTGTCAAGGTGCGAGTCGTAGAGTAGAATTTTTTCGCCGTCGCCGATTTTGCCGACGAGGTCGCCGTAAGGCGCGTAATGCACATCGCGGAAGCCAAGCGCGCGCAACTCGCGCTCGACGCGCGCGGCGGCGGCGCGGATGTTCGAGTCGTAACTCGGAATGGCGACCAGGTCGCGCAGAAACGAGATGATCGCATCGCGGTGTGACGCGATGTGGGAGTGAATTGTACCGTACAAATTGGACATCAGCGACTCCGTTTAGAAAATTGGTGCCTTGAATAGCGAATATCAAAATCCCCTGACATATTTCCCGCAAGTCCAGCTACAAATACCCGGATGTGTTTTGGGTCACATTCGATCAACGCTTCGAAGATGGAGTGTTTGTCAAAATAGGCGCGTTCGTCGTGGTGAATAGGTGGATTTTTTCCGTATCTGCCTGTTTGAATTTCGGCTACGACATTTTCCGAAATCCAATCGAGAGCGGCAACATATTTATCAACTGAATACTCGACTTTTGCAGTGACATAGACGACAGACTCTTGCACATTGATAACTGAATAGGCAAGCACTCGGACATCCGCCGGGAAATCGCGTACAATGGAGAGGAGCGACAACGCTCAGGGAGGTATTCCATGTTTCCTCTGGTC
>CAIKBD010000336.1 GCA_903825565.1 uncultured Anaerolineales bacterium
CGTCTTGATCTCCGGGTTTTGATAGTTGAACGGACTCGCCCCAACGGTGGACGGTGCATAGTACGCGGCGTAACCGTTCGCTTCGGTGCCGTAAAAGCCCCAGCCGTTCAAAACTGCATCGTAGGGCTTGTCAATGTCCGAACTGCGAAAGACTTTGGTTGTGAACGTCGCCGCATCGTACGTGCGAATGGTCACGTCCACGCCGATTTGTTTCCACCACGCTTGAATCAACGACGCGACGGGCGACATGAACGTCCAGCCGGGATTGTATTCGAGCGTGATCTTGAACGGCTTGCCGTCTTTTTCCACGATGCCGTCGTTGTTTGTGTCCACCCAGCCGGCTTCGGTCATCAACGCTTTGGCTTTGGCAAAATCTTGCTTGGGCACGGCAAGCTTGCCGGCTTTGTAGACGCTCACCGGTTGGTTAAAGTGCGAATCCGCGACGACGCCGTACCCTTGCTCGGCGGCGTCAATGATCGCTTGGCGGTCGAGCGTCATCGAAAGCGCTTGGCGCACGCGCTTGTCTTGGAATTGCGGCTTGGCTTGATTCAGCATGATGTAGCGCGCCAAATCCACCGGCGCGGTGACTACGTTGTACTTGGAGTTGCCGAGGAACTTGGGCACATCCTTGCCGCGCACGTTCGCAAAATCCACCTCGCCGCTCTGCAACGCGACAACAACCGCATCTTGGTTCGGAATCACGCGGAAAATCCACTTGTCCAAATACGGCGCGCCTTTGAAATAATTGGGGTTGGCTTCCAGCGTAACGGATTCGCCGGATTTCCAATCGGTCACTTTGAACGCCCCCAAGCCAATCGGTTTTTGATTGTAGGGCGCTTTATTGACATCCTGCCCATCCAAAATGTGCTTGGGAATGATCGGCACGCCGATGGCTTGCGCGAGTACCGGGTTGGGATTCTGCAGGGTCGCGCGAATCGTATAGTCGTCCAACTTTTCAAACTTGATCGGCTTGTCGCCTTCCATCAAACGTTGGCGGAAACCGGCACTCTGCACCTTCGGGTCTTGCACGGTGGCAAATGTGAACAAGACATCGTCGGCGGTGAAGGGTTTGCCATCCTGCCACTTGACATCTTTCCGCAGGTTGAACGTCCACACTTTGCCGTCTTTGGACATTTCCCATTTCTCGGCGAGGTTGGGCAACAATTTGTGGCCCCAGTTCTCGCCGCCCAGCACCAGCGGCTCCTGGGTCAGATAAACCGACGGCAACGAGTTGCCATCGTTGCCCATAATCGCGTTCAACGACACGGGATCGCCGGCGATATAGACGATGAACGTGCCGCCCTTTTTGGAGGGCGCGGGTGCGGGCGTCGGCGTGACCACTTGTTGCACAATTTTAGTGGCTTCGACAATCTTGGTTGCTTCGACAATTTTGGTCGCTTCGACCACCTTGGTGACTTCTTTGACTACTTCTTTCGTCACCGGCGTTGGGGTTGCGCACGCGGTCGCTAGGACGAGCGCCACTAGCACAACAGAAAATGTGAACAAAACGCGTCCAAACATGAAATCCTCCTTTTGAGTTCGTACGATTGATCAATGAGCATCAAAATACTGGGTGGTCTATTCCTCCTTCCTGGGTGCTTGGCGACGTTCCATTTGACAAACTCTTCACCCGGCACGACACTAGACTTGGGCATAGACGTTGGTACTCTCGCCTGACCCGTTCCCCAAGGAATATACCGCAAAACCCCATCGAGGTCAAAGCCGCAAAATGGGTAGGACACGACTTGGCACACGACGCCTTTTGGGCGATTTGACAGTCGGGACGTTCGTTCTATAATGAGCGCGCTAGACCGGCTCCGGGTTGTTTAGCGATCAATTCAATCCACCTCACCTACTCCAAACGGAAACCATGCAAAGCAACGAAACCAAATCCACGTGCTCGTTCTCCCCAATCATGCGCCAATTCACAAGGGTGCCTCGGCTCGCTTTGACCGAGTGTTGTGCAAGTCTGCACGCTTCGCATCGCGCCGCCGTTGAGCAATGGCTCAAAGAGCAAGCCCCGTAGCATACGAAGGGTTGAGGACCCAATTCGCGCATGACGCTTGAGAACCGGTGTGAGATAGTTTTGTTGACCAGACGAATTTAGATGGGAGACCAGAAAACATATGTCAGGCAAGACCTTTGCGGAAAAAGCGCTCGCGCGCGCATCGGGACAATCCCAGGTTGTCGCCGGACAAATCGTGGATGCCGTACCCGATGCGGTCATGTCGCACGATAACTCGGCGGCGATTTCAAAAATCTTTCGCGCGCTCGGCGTCGCGCGCGTCAAATATCCGGCACGCATCGCGATTGCGCTCGACCACGCGGTGCCCGCGCCGACGACCGCGCACGCGGTCAATCACATCGAGATTCGCAAGTTTGTCGAGGAGCAGGGCATCGAAAAATTTTTCGAGGTCGGGCGCGGCATCAGTCACCAGGTGTTGAGCGAAGAAGTCGTCGTGCTCCCCGGTCAACTGATTCTCGGCGCGGACTCGCACACGACGACGTACGGCTGGATGGGCGCGTTCGGCGCAGGCATCGGGCGCAGTGAAGCCGCGGCGATTTGGGCGACCGGCGAGTTGTGGTTGCGCGTGCCCGAATCCATGAAAATAATCGTGGACGGCGAACTGCCGCGCGGCGTCACCTCGAAAGATTTGTGTTTGCGAATTATCGGCGACATGAAAGCGGACGGCGGCTTGTACATGTCCGTCGAGTTTCACGGCAGTACGATTAGTAGCATGTCCATCGAGTCGCGCATCGTCATTCCAAACATGATGGCAGAGTTCGGCGCGAAAAATGCGTACCTGCCGCCGGATGAAAAGGTGTTCGAGTGGATCGCTGAGCGCCAAGTAAAAAGTCAAAAGCTAAAAGCCAAAAGTGAATCTCTAATCTCTAATCTCCAATCTCTAGCATTGTATCCCGACGCCGATGCGATCTATGCCGCGACGTATCGCTACGATGCGTCAACGCTCGAACCGTACGTCGCTTGCCCGCATCGCGTGGATAACGTGAAACCCTTGTCCCAGGTGCGCGGCACGAAAATTCAACAAGCGTTCCTCGGCACATGCACGAATGGTCGCCTCGAAGATTTGGCGGCGGCGGCGGAAATTTTGCGCGGCAAGACAGTGGCGCGCGGCACACGCATGCTCGTGATTCCGGCATCGTCCCAGGTTTTGAGCGAAGCGATTGCGCGCGGCTACATCCAAACATTTATCGAAGCGGGCGCAGTGGTTGGCGTCCCAGGTTGCGGTCCGTGCGTGGGCAATCACATGGGCGTGCCTGCGCCGGGCGAAGTGACGATCTCGACGATGAATCGCAATTTTCGCGGACGCATGGGCACGCGCGATTCCGATAATTATTTGGCAAGCCCGGCAGTCGTCGCGGCGAGCGCAGTCGTTGGCGCGATTGCGGACCCGCGCGAAATTTATCAAGACCAGGTGACAAGGTGAAATGCGGACAAGGAGATGCTGTTTTTCTCCGTGTTCCCTTGTCTCCGTGTCTCCCCGTCATTTCGAGTTGAGGTAATGCTTATGAAATTCCACGGTCGCGTTTGGAAATACGGCGATGATGTAAACACCGATGTGATTTTTCCGGGCAAGTACACGTACACCGTGACGGATCCGAAAGAGATCGCCAAGCACGCGCTCGAAGACCTTGATCCGAATTTTGCAAGCCAGGCACAACCCGGCGACATGATTGTCGGCGGAAAAAATTGGGGCAATGGTTCGTCGCGCGAGCAAGCGGCGACGTGTTTGAAATACACCGGCGTCACGGCGGTCATCGCTAAATCATTTGCGCGCATTCACTTTCGCAATCTCGTGAACAACGGCGTTGTGCCGATTGTTTGCGCGTCGGCGGTGGATGCGATTCAAAACGGCGAAACGATTGACGTTGATCTCGATGCGCACACAATCAAATGCGCCACCGGCGATTTCGATTTTCCGCCACTCTCGCCGACCTTGTTCACGATCATCGAAACCGGCGGACTGATTCAGATGTTACGACGCAAACTGGGCACGGAACATTTGCCGATGCCGGAAATAAAATCAGGAGGCGATTGAGGATTGCAGATTGCAGATTGCAGATTGGAAAATCGGCAGTCGCACATTAAATCTGAAATCTGAAATCGAAAATCTAAAATGTACAAGATCGCATGGCTACCCGGGGACGGGGTTGGAGTCGAAGTAATGCAAGCGACGCGCGTGGTGCTCGATGCGCTCAAGCTCGACGCGCAGTACACGCACGGCGACATTGGCTGGGAATTTTGGTGCAACGAAGGCGAGGCATTGCCGCAACGCACGATTGACCTGATGCAAAATTCCGATTGCGCGATGTTCGGCGCGATCACGTCGAAACCGAAAGAAGAAGCGGCGGAAGAACTCGCGCCCAATTTGCGCGATAAAGGATTTGTGTATCGCAGTCCGATTGTGCGCTTGCGCCAGTTGTTCGATTTGTACACGAACCTGCGCCCGTGCAAAGCATACCCGGGCAATCCGTTGAACTATCGCAACGATATTGATCTGATCGTGTTCCGCGAAAACACCGAAGGGCTGTACGCCGGCGTCGAGTTTCATCCGGTGCCCGACGACGTGCGGCGTTCGCTCGAAGCGTCGAGTGCGCCGATGCGCGCGTTCAAAGATGTCCCGTCGGACGACATGGCGATCACCGCGCGCATCATCACGCGCAAGGGCGCGGAGCGCATTGTGCGCGCGGCATTTCAGTACGCGCAAAAGCACGGGTACAAAAATGTCACGCTCGTCGAAAAGCCGAACGTTCTGCGCGAGACGAGCGGCTTGATGACGCGTGTCGCGCGCAAGGTCGCGCTAGAATTCCCAGGAATCGAATTGTGGGAAACGAACATTGACGCGATGGTGATGTGGCTCGTCAAGAATCCGCAACAGTATAACGTGCTCGTCACAAGCAATTTGTTCGGCGATGTCGTTTCGGATTTGTGCGCGCAGTTGGTCGGCGGACTGGGTTTCGCGGCGAGCGGCAACATTGGAAGCAAGTTCGCGGTGTTTGAACCGACGCACGGCTCCGCGCCGAAATATGCCGGCATGTACAAGGTTAATCCGATGGCGACGATGATCGCCGCCAAACTCATGCTCGATTGGCTCGGCGAGGCGGACAAGTCGGCGAAACTCGAAAAAGCGATTGCGACGGTCATTGCCGAAGGCAAGGTTCGCACCTATGACATGGGCGGCAAAAATTCGACGATGGAAATCGCAGACGCGGTTGCGGCAAAAATTTAAGGAACAAAAAAAGGATTATTCATGTCGAATTTAGCATCACTTAATCTGAATCTGATTCCCAGTTCATGTGTTACACTTGCCGATGCGGAATTGGCAATCGTCCAGGAATCAGCCGGACAACGTTTGGCGATTCTCGCGCCGCGCGGCGCATCCATCCTCAACGATTTTCAAGGCGCGACGAGCGAACACACGGACAAGGTCTTGTTGCTCGGCGAATGGAACGCGACGAACATCGCCGGCTTGCGGAAAAATTTTTCCTGGCTCACGCCGCGCCCGCTCGGTCTGCAAACTTCGGCGGGCATGGGTGATCGCATCGGTTTGGCGACACCAGGACACATTCGCGCGGTGCGTGCAGTCAAGGGCAACATCGCGCCGATTTACGCGCAACAATCCATCCGCGAAATGACGCGCACCGGTCGCTCGGCGCAACAAGTGATGGACGACGCGACCTGGGGTATCTTTGCCGAGGGCTGGCGCGATGCAATGGGCGCGGACGCCGATCATTTGAAAACGACCGCAGACATGGATGCGTGTGCGGCGGCGGGTTTTACATTTTACACGATTGATCCCGGCGAACACGTGGACAGCGAAGCGGACACCGCGTCCGCATCTGTGCTCGAACAAAAAATCGCGGCGTTGCCCTGGAGCCAATTGGAAACCACGTACGCCGATTTTGCAAAGCGTTACGTCGGTCAAGCGATTCAACTCGAATCACATTCCGTCGCGATCAATCAGGAAGCAGTTGCGCGCGCCGCCGTCAAGTACGGTCGCGCGGTCGCGCATATCGTTGCGATGTATCGTCATCTCGTCGCCAAAAAAATTCCATGCGAACTCGAAGTGTCGGTGGACGAAACGGACACGCCGACCACGCACGCAGAGCACATTATCGTTGCCAGCGAGTTGAAACGACTTGGCGTGCAATGGGTTTCGCTCGCGCCGCGCTACATCGGGCGCTTTGAAAAGAGCGCGGATTACATCGGCGATGTGGGTGCGTTCGAAAAAGATTTTGCGGTGCACGCCGAAATTGCGCGCGCCTATGGTCCGTACAAACTGAGCATTCACACCGGCTCGGACAAGTTCAGCATCTATGGCATCACGATGCAACAGACGCGCGGACTCGTCCATCTGAAAACCGCCGGCACGAGTTACCTCGAAGCGCTCCGCACCGTCGCCGCGTTCGACCCCGGATTTTTCCGCGCGATCTATGTGTTTGCGCGCGAGAACTATGAGCACGATCGTCATTCGTACTTACTATCCGGCAGTTTGGACAATGCGCCGGTGCCGGCATCGTTGCGCGACGCCGACTTGCCGACCTTGCTCAACCAATTCGACGCGCGCGAAATTTTGCACGCGACGTTCGGCTCGGTGTTGACCGCGAAAAAATCGGATGGCACGTTCGTGTTCTATGACAAATTCATGTCGGTTCTGCGCGGCAATCCCGAAGCATACGCCAAGAATCTGGAAATCCATTTCATCAAACACTTGCAACCGTTTGTGAGCCAAGGATAAAAAATCGGGGCAGGTCGCAAACCTGCCCCGATGCTTTTGATGGCGCGAGCGCATCATCCGATCTTGGTCACGTCTTTCAGATTGTTGTACTCGTGACAAGGAATGATGACGTCGGCGGTCTCGATGACGCGTTGCGTGCTTTCGTACAGCGCAACCGGATTGACGTGGGATGATCCAATCGTGAACGCGTAGCCGCGCTTTTTGAATTCTGCTGGCGGATCAAAATTTTCTTGCATACAGCAAAAGCCGGTAATGATCGCTTTGCCTTGCGCCGTTTTGACGGCAACGGATTGTCCGCCTGCCGAGTGACCTGGGGTAAAGATGAGTTCGAGATTATCGTCAATCTGGGTATCACCTTCGATGATTTCCCAGCGTACACCTTTTAGCAACTCGGGATAATCGGGCGGCAAACGCAACTTGGCATAGGGAAAGGGATTCTGGGCTTCTTCAAGTTCAACGCGTTGGATGATCGCTTTGGCTTTGGGAAACTGGCGCAGATTCGCAATGTGATCATGGTGAGCATGGGTGACGATCACATAATCAATATCGCCGACCTCCAAGCCCAGCTTGTTCAATGCTTCATCCACAGTTTGAATGTGGACGGATTTTACATTTTTGGCGATGAATCGTTCTGCCTGGATCCCCGCATCAACTAGGTATTTTGCGCTGGGTCCTTCGATGTACCAAACGTAATGACAATCGCGCACGCGTTCTTCACTGGACATGGGGAGCATCCAGTGCAAATGCGCGCGGGGAAAACTCTCGTTGGTGCACAAGGGCAACGGATAAATTGAGTAATGGTTCGAACCGGGCATCAACCTACCTTTGCTCCTAAAACCGAACTGATCTTTTTTGCTTTTTCGACAAGCAGAGTGCTATGCTCCAGGGCTTTTGGTTTGTCGAAACGAGATACAGGGCCGGATACGCTGATACAGCCAACTACTTTTTGATCGTGATTAAATATTGGCGCGGACACACCACACACCTCCGAGTAACGTTCCCCAGCGGCAATGGCATACCCTTGTTGCTTGATTTGCGCCAACTCTGCACGTAATGATTCAAGCGTGACAGTTTGGCCCCCAGCCAGTACCGAAACTCCCGAACGGCTGAACCGATTCAGGACGGCTTCAATCTCATCCACATTCATAAAAGCCAGGATCGCCTTACCGCCTGAGCCAAACCACAATTCCCGACGTTCGCCCACAGACACGACGTGACGAACAGTCTGATTACTGGAAACGCAGTGTATAAAAATTCTCTCCATTTCAACGCGGATACTAAGTGCACTCGTCTCCCCGGTTGCCTGCTGAAGTTCGTGCAGATAGGGTAAACTTACTCTTTGAATATCCAGTTGAGATAAAGCCTTCAATGCGACTGCCGCCATCGCCCCGGTAAGACTGTATCTCCTAGTCTCACTATCTTGTTGAACCCATCCTTTTGCTTCCAGCGCAGATAGAATTCTAAAAACGTTGTTCTTGCCAATGCCTAACTGACGGCTAATTTCCGAAACCCCACATGATCCGCTTGCCGAAGCCAGCGTGTCAAGAATATCTACAACTCTTTCAGGGGTGTTCATTTTTGAAACTCCTGTCCAATTTTTACCCTATTTTACAATGCGGAGGGTACACTGTCAACTTGTCGAGAATGATTGGCAGGGCTTTTCAAAAGTCAGGCGACCCTCATCCCAACCTTCTCCCTCAAAGGGAGAAGGGGTAAATTCCCTCGCCCATATTGGGGAGAGGCGATAGCGCGTCGTCTGTGCGGCATTCTGCCGCGTTATGGACGCGCTAGCGGGGTGAGGGGTGATGTCAAGCGACTTTTGAAAAGCCGTGGAATGATTGGTTGAATTCCAAAGTTGAAATTCTATTGACATCTGATTAAGCAAGTGGTATAATCAAAAATTGAAACAATGTTCCGATTATTTACATTCTATTCATGCACCTGTACTTCGCATGGGAATAAATTGCGCTCTGGGATTTGAGTGTTTACGTGGGTTTTCCCACGCGAGTGCCCGCTCAAGCGTCAAACAAATCTCGCGCAAAACCGCAATTTGTGACCGTGCGCGGTATAGTTGACTGAGATTGTCCACGACTTGAAACCTCCATTCTTGCGTACCACCAGCGAGCCTGTTGACGAGCGGCTCTTTTCGGCGGATTTTGGTTTTGCGACGCTGGCAAATTTTTTCAATTCTTTCGGCTCGCAAATGATAAATGTCCTAGTACCCGTTTATGTGCTGAGGATTAGCGGCAGCAATATTGAGGCGGGTTTCGCCACCGGCATAGTCGCCATCACTGCCTTGGTCTTTCGCCCGCTAGTTGGCTGGGTGATCGATGTTTGGCGCCGACGACCGATCGTATTGATCGGTTCCTCCGGTTATGGATGGGCAAACGTCATCTATGCGCTCAGTGGTTCCATCGAGCCGCTGTTGCTGGGGCGCGTCATCCATGGCTTTGCCATAAGTTGCTACGGGACGGCGGCGAACGCGTACGTTGCCGACATTGCTCCACCCAAACGGCGCGCCGAGGCAATTGGGATTTTTGCCGCTACCAGCAGTTTGGGGCTGATCCTTGGGCCAGCGGTTGGCTTTTACATTGTCTCGCTCCTGGGTTTCCAGTGGCTGTTCTACTTGGCAATTGGTCTCGCCGTGGTTGCCAGCATCGTCTCGCTCTTCGCCAAGGAAAAACCCAGGACTCGGACAAGCCAACGCCCATCCTGGTCGTGGCGAACGAGCATCCTCGCGGTTAATGCCTTGCCCATCGCTTGGATCGCACTCTGTCTGGGGATGACCTGGGGCTCGGTTACGACTTTTGTCGCCATCTTCGCTTCATCGCGCGGCATTGAGAACCCCGGTTTCTACTTCACTGTGCAAGCGATAGCGCTCTTGGTTTCGCGAACCTTTTCCGGTCGGTACGCCGATCAATACGGACGTGCTTTCACGATCATTCCTGGCGCCGTTGCAATGTCGCTGGCGTTGGTGTTGTTCCCGCTGAGCCAAGAATTCCTGGCTTTCCTAGTCTCAGCAGCGCTCATGGGTTTGGGATTTGGCATGGCGCAACCTGCCACGCAAGCGCTCCTGGTTGATCGCGTGCGTTCTGATCAGCGCGGGCTTGCCATCGCCACTTATTTTATGGGCTTTGATTGCGGCATCTTTTTGGGATCGGTTCTGTTCGGCGTGGTGAGTCAAGTCTGGGGCTTTGACATTATGTGGTATCTTGCGGCGGGATGCGTGCTATGTGGCTTGTTCGGTCTGTTGGAAACACGCAACGCGCGTGTGACGCCAACCGAGTGACGCGCGCAGGACAATCAGGAGGATTATGGGCACGACGGAAAAAGTAGCCAAGTTCATTGTGGATTTCGATTACGCGTCCATTCCGGCGAAAGGCATCGAGCAGATCAAAGCGTCCATCATTGATTCGCTCGGTGTGGCGTTACTGGGTTTCCGCGAGCCGGTCGGCAACAGCGTCGCCAAGTTTGCGAACACGGGAAATGAAAATCAAGCGGCGCGCCTCCTGGGAATTGGAACACGCACCTCGGCGCTCGATGCCACGCTGGTCAACAGTGTGTTTATCCACGCGTTAGATTATGATGACGGCGGAGGTTTCGGGCATCACGGCGCGATTCTCGTTCCGCCGGCGTTGGCGTTGGGTGAAAAATTAAAACTATCCGGCAAACAGATCATCGAAGCGTATGCGGTGGCGTACGAGGTCGGCTACAAACTGCTTCGCGGGCTGGGCGAGATTCAAACAGTAGGCGGGTTTCACAGCACCGCATTGCTGGGGACGCTCTGCGCCGCCGCCGCATCCGCCAAACTGCTGGGCTTGGATGTGCTTCAAACTCAAATGGCGTTAGGGATTGCCGCGTCGTTCAGTTCCGGGCTTCAACAGAGTTTCGGCACGCAAGCCAAGCCGTTGCAAGTTGCGCGCGCGGCGCAAAGCGGCGTGCTTGCGGCGTTGCTGGCGCAAGAGGGTCTCACCGGCGATCCAAATATTTTCGAGGAAGCGCGCGGCTATTTTTACGTGTACGGACAAGAGCAAAGC
This sequence comes from uncultured Anaerolineales bacterium, assembly GCA_903825565.1. GTDB lineage: Bacteria > Chloroflexota > Anaerolineae > UBA4142 > UBA4142 > CAIKBD01. The sequence goes on from CAIKBD010000336.1 coordinate 10,799, forward strand.
ATCATCCGCAGTTTGACGGAGAACCTGGGCAAGCCCTTGGCAGTCGCCGAACAAGAGATGCATTTCAAAGAGTGGCCCTGCTGTGGCGGGAACGATGAGGCGTTGACCGCTGTGTTCGAGCTTTTGCACGAGTCGGAGATTCGAGTAGACCAAATCAAAGAAATCGTCATCGGCACATCGTGGCGACCGCCGGGACCGGTAAATCGGACTCGTCCGCAAAACGGCTACGAGGGCAAGTTCAGTCTTGAGTACACCGTGCCGACCGCGTTGATTGATCGCGTCATTGACCTGTCCAGTTACAGCGCTGAAAAATTCGCGCGCCCGATCGTGCAAAACCTGATGAAAAAGGTGCGCGTCGTTTGGCATCCGGACGCGGCAGACAAACCGTTGCGCCTGCAGAGCGAAGCACGCTTTGTCTCGATTGAGATTGTCTTGGACGACGGGCGGATGCTTGCCAAGCGACAGGATGCAAGAACTCGAAAAAATTTGCGGGGCGAGCAAGTGTACGCCAAGTACCGGAACAATGCGCGGATATTCGGTCTATCGGCAGAAAAGATCGAGCAGTCCGTCGCAGTAATCAAGTCGTTGGAAACGCGCGCGGACGTAACAGAGTTGATTGACCTGATGTGCACGTGAGGTTACGAAGAGAGGCGAGTCGCTGGCTCGCCCCTCCGTTTATTTGAATGTGTCCACAGTGAACACCGATGGCTGGATGTCATCGCCCTCCTGCATCCTGCCCACTTTTTTGCCAGCGAACTTGTAACTACTCAGCCCTGCTGTCATTTCGAGCGTAGCGAGAAATCTCCATACCATGCCGTACGAGATTTCTCGGCGCAAAAACCGCGCCTCGAAATGACAGACTGAGCAATTACGCGAACTTGGCAAATCTTCCGACACCCCGAACTGAAGCGCCTCCGCAGTCAAGTCCACACGCTCGCCGGCGGCTTCCCCGCCGAGATACGCTCCATACCAAGTCGCATTTTCCGCACCAAGCCGTCTGCGCCGTACCGCGGCACACCGCACGGGTATGCGCTCCCACCCAAGCGACTGCCCTGACACCTGCTCCGATCCACGACGACAATGCCATCTTCCACGCAGTTGGTGATCGCACCATCGGGTACTAACTTTTTGAAATGCCCTATCAATTTTTTGGTCAATTTTATAATGAAATATGAATACTTGATCCAAAAGGTTGACATCTCCATTATCCCATGCTATAATAAACAAAATTGGAACAGTGTTCTGAAATAATCAATTGAGTATCAATTTGCATAAATTGGGGATTGGAGGAGGTGGTCACTAGCAATTAGCGTATCCAATTAAAATGGCAAGGTAAAATTTCCTAATTTCTCAGGGAGGAGAAGATGCGAAAAGTGTTTTTTGTCGCGATGCTTGCCATCGCCGTGCTGGTCGTCTCTTGTTCTGCGCCGACCCCCGAACCGACCAAGATTCCACCGACCAGTGCACCCGTCACTAAAGCCCCCGAACCCACTACAACGAAAGCGCCAGCACCCACCTCTGTTCCAGCGACGAGCGCGCCGGTAACCACCAAAGCCCCCGAACCCGCTACCACAAAAGCACCGGCACCCACCACAGCCCCAACCGCTTCGACATCAGCGGCGGCGGAGTTTTACAAAGGCAAAACGATCACGCTCTATACGAGCGGAACGCCTGGTAGCGCCTCGGATATGTGGGCTAGGACGATTGCCAAATACTTGCCGGACATTACCGGCGCAAAAGTCGTCGTCCAAAATGAATCAGCAGGTAACGGCAAAGTCCTCTTCAATCAGTTGCAGAGCACGATCAAAGCAGATGGGCTTGCTCTCTGTTACACTCCGGTCGGCACCCTGTGGCCCGGCTATATGACCAATGATCCGGCAGTGCAGTA
>CAIKBD010000337.1 GCA_903825565.1 uncultured Anaerolineales bacterium
GAACGCGGCGTCGCGTTGCTGAAGACGGCGATTGAAAGACAACGCGCGGCGGGCAACCGCGAAAGCCAAGCCGCCGCGCTGGGTTGGCTTTCGCTGTCATATACGCTCGCCAACGATCTCACCTCCGCCGAACCGTACGCGCAAGACGCGCTCGCGCTCGCGCGCACCTTGCGATCCAAAAACTCGCTGGGCATTGCGCTGATTTTTTTGGGGCGTTGTGTTTTGCGAAAGGACGAACCGCGGCGCGCGTTACCGTATGCCGTCGAAGCCGTGCAACTTTATCACGAGAAGGGCGACGTGTCCACAACCGTGATGATCTTGGAAGAACTTGCGCTCTGCGTCGGTCTGCTCGGCAAAGCAGACGCGGCGGCGCGCATTCTCGGCGCGATTCAATTTCAGTGGGAGACCAAGCGTGCATCGCCGCTCCTCCGCATCGGCATCTACGACCGGCAGTGGGGCGCGATTCGCGCGCAGATCGGCGACGCCGCGTTTGACCAGGCGCGCGCGGAAGGACGCGTGCTGTCGCTGGACGAGACGGTTGAGTTGGCGTTGACGGCGGCGAGTAAATTGGAAATTGGAAATTAGAAATTGGAGGTTGGAGGTTAGAGGTTGGAGATGTGCTTCCAACTTCCAACTTCTAACTTCCAACTTCCAACTTCTAGCTTCCAACTTCCAACTTCCAACTTCCAACTTCCAACTTCCAACTTCCAATTTCTAAACTGAGGTGAAAATGAAAACATTTTTTTCGTGCGTTTTGATGTGCGTCGCGCTGGTTGCGTGTGCGACGCCGACGCAAACATCTCAATCAGAAAAAGTGACCGCGGCAACCTCCACGCCGCATCCAACAGTTGTGCGCCAACAGACGAGCGCGGCGAACGCGGTGCGCGGCGGTACGCTGGTGATGGGACGCGTGACGGAAGCAGCGACTTTGCAACCATTACTTGCCGCCGATGCCGCATCGCAAGCGTACATTGCACTGCTCTACGCGCCGCTCGTCCGCGTGGACCCGCACACGTTGGAGATTACCGGCGTGCTGTACGAGGACAAGCCAACGGTTGCCGCCGATGGAAGTAAGATCACGTGGAAATTGCGCGCAGGGTTGAAATGGAGCGACGGCAAACCGCTCACGCCCCAGGACATTATCTTTACGTGGCAAAAGATGATGGACGACAAGGTGAATTTCCGGTATCGCCAAACGTATCGCGACGCGTTCGTGAATGTGCAAGCGGTGGACGATCTAACGGTGGATTATATTTTGCGGACGCCGGGCTTTTGTCCCGCGCTCGCCAAGACCGATCTCGTGCCGCCGATTCCCAAACACGTTTTCGAAAATCTGGACATTAACGCGAACGACGTGAACAACAAGCCGACCGTTACGAGCGGACCTTTCCGATTCAAAGAGTGGACGCGAGACGATCATTTTACGGCAAGCCCGGCGAACGAAAATTTCGTGCGCGGCAAGCCGTACCTCGACGCGGTGACGTATCGCGTCGTCAAGGATCAAGTGGTTGCCGCGCAACTGTTCAAAACGCAAGAGCTGGATGTCGCGCCGACGATGACGGTCGCCGCCGGCGAGAGCATCAAAGACTTGCCGCATACCCAGTTCGTCGCTTTTTATCCGACCATCGGCGCGAGCACGTCGTACCTCGTGATGAATTTGCGAAACGCGCTCCTCGCCGACAAAGCCGCGCGCCAAGCCATCGCGCTAGCGATTGACAAGCAAGCGATAGCGGACACGATCATCGGCGGCTTTGGCAAGCGCCAGTCCGCGATTTATCCGGCGGCGGCATGGGCGGCGGTGGACGACAAGGAACTACCGCGCTATGATTTCGCGCCGGCAAAAGCGAATCAACTGCTCGACGCGGCGGGCTATGCGCGCGGCGCGAACGGGATGCGCGCGGCAAAGGACGGCAAGCCGCTGAAATTGCGAATTGATTACGACGCCGGCAACAAGGTGCGCGAGCAGATGGCGTTGGTGACGCAGGCGTACCTCAAAGACGTCGGCATCGCGGTCGAGGTCGCCGCGTACGAGTTCAACACTTTTTTGGACAAGGCGCGCAAAGGCGATGTGGATTTGTACTTTGAGGCACGCGTCTCGGATTACGATCCGTCGGATGCCAAGAATTGGTACGCGACGAATGGCGGACAGAATTTGGTCGGCTATTCAAATCCGCAGGTGGATCAATTATTCGCACAAGCCGAAACGGTGCCGGGATGCCGGCAAGCGGAGCGCAAAGCGATCTACGCGCAGATTCAAAAGAGCATTGCCGAGGATTCGCCGTTCGTAATCCTGTTCACGTTTCAAACAATCAACTATTACAACAAGCGCGTGAACCTGTTGCCGCTGACCAGTTTCGGCGTGATGTACGACATCGAAAAAATTTGGATCAAACCGTAGGGGCAGGTCTTGTGCCTGCCCAGCCGGGCAACCACAAGGATTGCCCCTACGCCATTGTGGATCACAGACCTTCCAGGTTTTCGCGCAAGCGACCTGGAAGGTCTTTTTTTATTTCACGCTAATTTCACGCACGCCCGGTAAACTGCCAACGAAAACAGAATCGTGTGGGCAACCGGCGCGCGAGCAATCGCGCCGGCGGTTCAACAGGCACTCGCCTCACTCGCGAGTGAACCACGCCGACATATTCGTTTTCGGTGAGCGTTCGCGCACGTTCCATCGGCTGAGCGAGCGCGGATCATCTTGCGCGGTGCCTGTCCGCCCAAGATGCTCGGCGTGTAGAGACGGGGTATCGGCTCCGTCTCTACGAAAAAAAATCGCGCGCGCGATGCTGACGACAGGCAGAGCAATTCGAGTTGGTGAAACCGGCTCACGCGGTGAGTCGGTTTTTGTTTTGCGTAGGACAAATTTGGAAATTTGTCCTACAAACCCAGGAGGAGAAGATGAAAACACAATTGTTTTTGATGGGCGCGATGGCGGCATTGCTGATCGCGCTTGCGGCGTTCGTTGCGCCGGTGTTCGCGCAAACGCCCGCGCTCGATGTTGTGCAAATCGAGAACGGCTTGGTTGCCGCGACACGTGATTCGACCGCCGATTTGCGCGCGTACAAAATGATTCCGTTCGCCGCGCCGCCGGTCGGCGGACTGCGTTGGAAACCGCCCCAACCGGTTTCGGCGTGGCAAGGGATTCGCCGCGCGGATTATTTTTCGCCACGATGTATGCAACCGAATATGGCAAAAACATCCATCTTTTACACGCGCGAAGAAATCGCAAGCGAAGATTGTTTGTACTTGAACGTGTGGACGCCGGCAAAATCGAACACGGAAAAATTGCCGGTGATGGTGTGGATTTACGGCGGCTCGAACATTATCGGCTCGGCGGCTGAACCCGAGTACGACGGCGCGGCGCTCGCGAAAAAAGGCGTCGTGCTCGTGACGTTCAACTATCGGCTCGGCGTGTTTGGATTTTTCGCGCATCCCGAATTGAGCAAAGAGCCGGGCGCGAACAATTCCTCCGGCAACTATGCCGCGCTCGATCAGATTGCCGCGCTCAAGTGGGTGCAGAAAAATATCGCGGCATTCGGCGGCGACCCGAATAACGTCACGCTCTTTGGCGAGTCTGCCGGCGCGAACAATGCTTGCCGCTTGACGGTTTCGCCGCTCGCGAAAGGATTGTTTCAGCGCATCATCGCCGAAAGCACTTCATGCTTTTACGGCGGGCAAGCGTCGGGCGCGAGCAAATTGAAACTCGCCGACGCGGAGCAAGTGTGGACCGAATGGGCAAAACGATTTTTCACGGCGACGACCGTCGCCGAGATGCGCGCGAAAACGGCGTGGGAATTGTTGGGCAAGGGTAGTCTCACCACGGCGTTCGTTGACGGTTATGTGATTACCGATTTTCCGGACAACATTTACGCCAACGGTCAACAGCACGATGTGCCGATGCTGGTCGGCTGGAACAAGGATGAGGGCACCGTCTTTGCGCCGATGGCGACCAAGGTCGTGAGTTACACTGCCGCGGCGCAAACGCGGTACGGCAAATTCGCCGATCAATTTTTGCAAGTGTATCCGGCGACGAACGATGCCGAGACGCTCGCCCAGAGTTATGCGACGACGCGCGATGCGATGGGGCGCGGCATGTGGGCGTTGGCGCGCGCCCATAACCAGACCGGCAAAACCAAATCGTATGTGTACTATTGGACCTATGCACCGCCGTGGTTGCCCAACGCCAAGTTCAACGAAATGGATCCCGCGACCAAATTGGGCGCGTATCACGAATCGGAAATCAACTATGTGTTCCAAACGTTGAATGTCTGGGGCGCGACGCGCCAGTACACCGATACGGACACGAAACTCGCCGATCTCGTCTCATCGTACTGGGTCAACTTTGCCAAGACTGGCGACCCGAACGGCACGGGCTTGCCAACTTGGTCACCATTCGATGACAAAGCGGAGAACCCGGTGATGTGGATCGGTGCGCAAACGCAAATGGGCACGTTGCCCAACAAACCGGGCTTGGATTTTATGGATGCGTATTGGAGCGCGATGTTCGCACCCGCGCAGTGATGAGTAAAATAAAAAGGCAAAAGTGCGCGTGTGCTTTTGCCTTTTTACTTTTGCCTTTTGGATGATCACCACATCGCCGGCTTGCGTTTCGGATCGCGCGCCTTGTGGCAACACTATTGCGGGGCGTTCACCGATTAGAGCGCCCTGATTTAGGTTCGCCGAGCGAGATCGCGCGGTAGGTTCTCCACGCGCGCTCCCTGCGCCCGACCGGTTGATTCCCGTTGAAAAATTATTGATTCTGTTGGCGAACCCGCCGCCGATTTAAATCGGCGTCTAAAATAGGTAAAAATCGGTTGGAAACCGATTCAACCCGA
>CAIKBD010000338.1 GCA_903825565.1 uncultured Anaerolineales bacterium
ATCAAAAAGGATGGTCATAGAGCCATTCGAATTAGACTCAGTCAGGAAGAAAAAGACTCTATGACCGAGTTGTTCAACCAGACAATGGTCAAAATTCTTGTTGTGTTTGGAGACCATCCTTTCCGGGCTTATATCGAAGGCAAATGGGAAAAACAGATCAATCGTCCATTATTCGATGCGGTAACACTCGTCTTTTCAAAATTACCGCAACCCCAATTAGCGGCCAAGGCAAGGCAAGTTGAAGATAATCTAAAAGAGCTTTTTGCGAACCCGGATTTCAGTAAGGCTACATCTGGTAGCAAAGCACATCGGGAAAATTTCTTCACCCGTATCACAATGTTCAGCAGGGCGATGGCCGAGATCGGTCTTGATAGTGGAATCCATCAAGGAATCGAAGAAAAAGAAACAAAAAGAAAATGACGATTTCACACCGCGAGTCGTACTCTTCCGCTTTCAAAGAGTATCTGGATAATCGGAAGAATATTCTTTGTCTATTAAAAGCAGTTCCAACCGACAGCGAACAACTCGGGTCGATCCAAAAGCGCAGATTAGCAAATACTATTTACTGCAGTTGCGTTGTTCTTTTGACAAGTTATCTTGAGAGATATATTGAGTCATTGGTAGTGGAATCAATTGATGGAATCAACAGCTCAAATTTGCCATTACAAAGCATTCCGGACTCACTGTTGGTAGTGCAGGTCAAAGAATCTTTAGAGGCACTCACATCGAAATTACAGAAAGACCTGACTAAAGATAATGTCTTTCAAATGGTGCTTGCATCACAGCAACTTTCGATAACACATGAATGGTTTCTAAAAGAGGCAGATGTATTTGACAAACTTAGTGGGGAACCTCTGATCGGCGAGAATCGATTCTCAAATCCTACCCCAGCAAAAATCGATGAACTTTTTCGCCATTTTGGAATTGGCAATCTAGTCGGCCGTGCAATTGGTCTGGAAGGAAAACCAGATAGAGGTGTACTCCCCGACAAGACAAAAGAGATGATTGAAAAAAGAAATAATGTTGCCCATACGGGAGGAACCGTTGTAATCACGAAACAGGATATTCGTGATTATTTGATTTATTCAAGACGATTGGCGCGTAGCATTGATCTGATTGTTGGGCAAGAAATTCAAAAAATTACAGGCGGTAGTTGGCCCTGGGTATGAGAGGTCTTGAATTAGCTTCGTTCAGAACAAAACAATTTTTTGAATTTGAAATTCGATCATGACCTTCGCCTTCCCCGCGAAGGTCTTTTCATTCCCCGCCAAAAATCCGCGCTCGTCCGCGTTCATCCGCGTCCACAAATTTTCCACCCGTGCTAGGGAGTTTTACCCCGCTTGACAAATCATTCGCGGTACGTTATCAAGGTCGCATTGCAAAATCAAGGAGAAACGATGCCCATCAAACGGTACCCCGTCACGATGGATGGCGAGACCACACACAGCGGCACCGCCGGTGAACTCGCCCCTCGCCCCCCGCTCCTTTTCCCATTTTCGATTTGCCCTTTACCGCACTCTGATATATAATGCGCGCCGTTCACCAAACACGCCCCCCGATCCAGCGATGTGTGCCGCACGGCAATCGCCAGAGCCGACGGGGGCGGTAGCCATCGGCTAGCGCACCGCGCTAAAATCAACCCGATGGAAAAAACACAAGGAGCACTGCTCGTGTCTGTTTTACCTATGAAGTCCTTGCTCGAAGCCGGCGTCCATTTCGGTCATCGCACCCGCCGGTGGAACCCCCGCATGCGCCCGTACATCTTCACCGAGCGCAACGGCATCCACATCATTGACCTCCAGCAAACGATGGGCAAGCTGGAAGACGCGTACAATTTCGTGCGCGACACCGTCGCCGGCGGCGGCATGATCCTCTTCGTCGGCACCAAACGCCAAGCGCAAGAAACCGTCCAAGCCGAAGCCCTCCGCTGTGGGATGCCCTACGTCACCCAACGCTGGCTCGGCGGCACCCTCACCAACTTTCGCACCATCCGCTCCCGCATTGACTATATGCTCAAGTTGGAAGAACGCCAAGCCACCGGCGACCTCGAAAAATTGCCGAAGAAAGAAGCGCTCCTGCTCACGCGCGAACTTGCCAAACTGCAAACCCGGCTCGGCGGCTTGCGCGAAATGAAACGCCTGCCCAAAGCCGTCTTTATCGTGGACACGCGGCACGAAGAAAACGCGATTGCCGAATCCACCACGCTGCAAATTCCCATCGTCGCCATGTGCGACACCAACTCCGATCCCAATCCCATCGCATACCCGATCCCGTCGAACGACGACGCGATCCGCGCGATCAAACTGCTCGCCGGCAAACTGGCGGACGCGGCGATTGATGGCAAGAACATTCGCGGCGTCCTCGCCGCCGAAGCGGTGGAAGACGGCGCGCCGCAATCCGCCGTCGCCGCCGACCTGCCGCTCGACTTGCCCGAAATCGATCTCAACGCGGACGAATTTGAAAGCGACGACGACACCGCCGCCGGCAAGGAAGCGTAACATGGCTGTCACTGCGGACCAAATCAAAAAACTGCGCGACCTCACCGGCGCGGGCATCCTCGACACCAAGCGCACGCTCGAAGAATTCAACGGCGACTTTGAAAAAGCGCTCGCCGTACTCAAAGAAAAAGGCATGAAAGCGGCGGCGAAAAAAGCCGAACGCGTCGCCAAGCAAGGGCTGGTCGAAACGTACCTGCACCCCGGCGGCAAAGTCGGCGTGATGCTCGAAGTCAACTGTGAAACCGATTTCGTCGCCGCGACCAACGACTTTAAAGAACTGACGCACAACCTGGCTTTGCAAATCGCCGCGTTCAAGCCCAAGTATGTCGGCGCCAGCGACATCCCGGCAGACGTGCTTGAAGCGCAAAAGCAAACGTTTGCGGATGCCGCGCTCGCCGAAGGCAAACCTGCGAACATTGTCGAACGCATCGTCACCGGCAAAATGGACGCGTTCCTAAAAGAGGCGTGTCTCCTGAACCAGCCGTTCATCCGCGACGACAAGCAAACGATCCACGACCTCGTTCAAACGACCATTGCCAAAGTCGGCGAAAACATCGTCGTTCGCCGCTTTGTCCGATTTGAATTGGGCGAATAAATTATCCGGGGAAATGAGTGACCAGGTGGAAACTCGTTTTCCCCGCCGTGTCACCCGCTTCCCTGCGTTCGCTGTGAAACCCGTTTTCCTCGTTGAAGGGAGAACGGGTTTCTTCCGAACCTGTGAGGGAACATGCTCGCA
>CAIKBD010000339.1 GCA_903825565.1 uncultured Anaerolineales bacterium
GTGAGCAGGCGTTGATAGCCGAGCGCAATATAGTTTTCCGCTTTCAGTTGCAGTTCGGGCGAAGCTTGCTTGGTCGCTTTGAGATAGTTGAGCACGAGCACATTGGGGAACGTCACCGACGTTGTTTGCTCAAATCAGCCATACGGCACTTTGAGCAAATTCTCCAGCCCGTTCATCACCTGGCTCATAATACCCGGATAAATTTTCACTTCGAGCCGCGTCGCGCCGGCAATCGCCTGCGCCGGAATTTCGACGACTTGGGTCGTGTCGTTCTTGAGCCAATTGCTCGCCGTCGTCTCAAACGCCTTGCCGTCGGGATACACGCGAATCTCGCGCTGGATCGCATCCGACATTTTTTCGCCGAGCGCGGTCACTTTGATTTTTTGCATCCCGAAATTTTGCGCCTTGATGCGGAAATACACGACATCAATTTCGTTCGACGCGATGGAGAGCGTTTTTTCCGCGTCATCCTGCAAAACGAACCAGGGTTGCTTTTCGATCTGCAGTTTCACTTTTTGCGCCGTCGTCAGATAATTGTACACCGCGACGGGGATCGAAATTTCATCGTTCTGCGTCAACGCGACCGGCAGATCGAGGTCTACAAAGAAATCCTGAAACACGCGCAACCCGGCGCTCGTCGTGCCAAGTTCGCCGCGTTGCGACGACGCCGTTGCGGCAAGCCGCCACGTCGTGATCGAGTCCGCGAGCGGAATATCAATCGTCGCGCTCCCTTTTTCATCCGTGATCACTTGCGGGTTGACGTACATCGTTTCCGGGAAATACTGCCGCAGGCGCGGTTGCTCCGCGCCGGTGGCGGGCGCTTCTTGCGGCGCACCGGGTTGCGGCACGCGGGTCGCCGCCGGCGCGGCAGTGGGCGCGCCCAGCATCACCGGTTGTTGCGGCGCGGTACCCAAGCCACCCAGCCCGCGCTCCAAATTTTTGAACGCGTTCGAATCGCTTTGACCCGGGAATGGCGTCGCGGCGGGCGCGCACCCGGTCAGCCACGCCGGCGGAATGTACAAGCCCGGACTGCCCATCGCGCGGAGAAACGGTCCCGTGCTCGGCATCATCGCCAGCAACAGCGTCGCCGGGATGAACAGCAACACGAGCAACAGCATCGCCAAGCCGGGCGTGTTTTCCTTTTGCACGATCAAGCCGATGGCGATCAGCACGAGCGCGGCGAGCGCACCCAGGTACGTGAGGATCACGGCGAACGCCAGCCACTCGCCGAACTGCGCCGCTTTGGGCACGATGTAGGCAAAGACGCCGAAGAAGACGAAATACGCGGCGAGCAAAATCAGCGCGGCTTGCAACCAGAGATCGCGTTTCGTCACGGCGAACACCGCGACGATGCCGAAACACGCGAGCACGGCGAGCAACGCCAGCGCGACGAGAATCACCCCCAGTTTCAGTTGGATCATGATCGCGCCGACAATCGCGATCCCGCCGATGAAGAACGGCGAGGCGATGCAGTACCCCAGGATGCCGCCGATCCACAACGCCAGCGCGCGCCCCAGGATTTTCTTCGTGGCAAGACCGGCGACGGCAAGCCCGGCGAGAAAAACCGGAATCAGCGAGAGCAACCCGGCAATGCCAACTGCCAAGTTGTTAAAGCCGACGGCTTGCGCTTTGGTCGCCGCATCGCGCTTTTCGCTTTGCGAATTGGCGCGCAAGACGAAATCGAACGGTGTGGCAAGCGCCCATGCCGCGTTCGCGGATTGCGATTGCGCGCTCCGCACCTCCACCGGCGCGGGCGTCGCTTTCGGCGCGACGACTTCGGGGAGCGTAAAACCCTTGACTTGGTATTTCGGTTCGAGCAATTCTTTTTGCAAGAGGAAGTACAACTTGGCGAACCCAGGGTCTTGCTCCGCGAGCGCAAACACCGATTCGTCCACCGCCGTGACGCCAAGCGCGGATTGCACGCCCTTGCCGCTCGCGTCCGTCACGTTGAACGTGATCTTGGAGGACTCGCCCGGCTTGTACACGTCGCGATCCGGCTTGACCGCAATGTTCAGCTCGCTTGCCTGCTCGACGACGACGATGCGCGTGTCGCGCACAATCGTGCCGTCACGTTCGACGTGGTACGCGTGCAGTTGCAACGTGCCGACCATTTCCGGCGTGGCGTCCACACTGATCGTTGCCTTGCCGTCTTTCGCGTCCTCCGCGCGCGTCGAGAGCGTTTGCTTTTCCTTGATGATGTCGAGGAACACGGTGCCAACGCCGCCGCTAACGAACGCGTCGAGTTTCAGCGTTTCGCCAACGCGATACGTCGCGCGATCCGGGCGCAGGAGAACTTGGCGCGCGGTCGTTTCGGATTGGAGCGAAATATTTTTCGTCGCGGTGCGCCCGCGCGCATCGCGCGCCGTGATATTCAAATTGGTGTTGCCGCTCGCCGGCTTGATCCGAATTTCGGCGAGGCCATACTTGCCGGACTTGGCTTGTTGCGTCGTGCCTGCCGCCGTGATCGTCAAATCGGTTTCGAGCGGCGAGCCGTCGGGGAGCGAAGTCAAAATGTACAC